>JBGVGP010000102.1:0-12860 GCA_045121735.1 Acutalibacteraceae bacterium | reverse complement strand
AAAGGTGAAAATGCAATGCTTACAACGCTTGCGGGAGTGCTGATAGTCTTCTTTATGGTAATACCCGAAATAAAGGAGCTTTTTGAAGAAATAAGGGAGCTTCTGGATTATTGATATGCTTATAAAAATTATCGGTCTTGCAGTTATAGCCTCGCTGATAACGGTTATACTCAAAAAGCATTGTATTGAGCTTGTGCCCTTTTTTGAGCTCGCTGTTCTTATAGCTGTTGTTCTGTTGATAGCGGGGGGACAGCTTATAAGCAAAGGTAGCTTCGGAAAGCTTTTTTCTTTGTATGCCGCTGACAATGAGCTGTTTTCTGCAATTATCAAGGCGGCGGCAATAACAGTGCTTACAAGACTTGCATCAGATTTGTGCAGGGAGAACGGAAATACCCTTATGGGAGATATTGTTGAGCTTGGAGGAAGAATTATGTTAACGGTACTGGCCCTACCCTTTGTTGAAAAGGTGACAGAAACGGCCCTTTCCTTTGTCTGATGAAAAAAATACTTTACATAATAATTCTTATGTCACTGCTTTTGCTTTTGCCCGTCAATGCCTGTTGTACAGACGATTTTTCTTCGCTTGAGGATGTTAAGAACAGTTTTTTTGACAGCCTTGACGGCGAAGTGCACGGCTTGCTTGAGGACTTCGGGCTAGACAGCTTCAATGCTGATGAGCTGTTTACGTCGGGCAGTGAAAACATAAAGGTATATTTTACTGACACGCTTAAGGAAAAGCTTCAGCAGGCATCGGGATGGTTTTTTCTCGGTGTGGCAATGATAATGGTGCTGAGCCTTATATCGGGAGCCTTTGATTTTTCTCTTTCGGGCGATGCCTTTTCTCTTTTTGCCTCGGCTGTAATATGTCTTGTAACCGTCGGAAAAATCAGCAGCTTTCTTAACTGTGTGCTGTCCTGTATGGCTCTTAACGGTAAGCTGATGCTGTCCTTTATTCCCGTTTTTGCTTTGCTTATTTCTCTTTCGGGTAACCCAGCAAGTGCCCTTACCTATAACAGCTTTATGCTCTTTTTCTGTGAAACAATGAGTGTTTTTCTTGAAAGCATATTTGTTTCCCTGGTCGGCTTATATTTCAGTCTGTCTATCGGTCTTTCCTTTAATCCGTCGGTAAATCTAAACCGGTTTATAAACGGCGCAAACCGTATGCTTAACCTTATGCTTGGCTTTTGTGCAACGCTTTTTACGGGTGCGCTTTCTGTAAGGAATGTACTTGCGGCAGCAACGGATTCCGTATCGGTTAAGGGCGTACGCTTTCTGATAGGTAACCTTATTCCTGTTATAGGCTCATCTCTGAGTGAGGCATATTCGTCTGTTCTGGGAAGTATAAATCTTATGAAAAGCTCTCTTGCGGTGCTTGGCATTTTTGCTATTGTGATTATAAATATTCCCGCGCTTACTGAGGGCGTTATATATTTTTTTCTGATGACTGTGCTTTCCTGCTTTGCAGAAATTACCGGTCTTAACAGGGTGTCGGAGACCTTTCGCAGTCTTGCAGGTTGTGTAAAGCTGCTTCTTCTTTTGTGTGTTTTTCAGGTCTTTATTCTGATTATTTCAATCGGCATTATGCTGACGGTAAGAGGTGGCGCAGGTGGATAAAATTAAAGCCTATATTGAAGCAATTTCACTTGTAAGTATTTTTGCAGGTGTTGTGGGTGCGCTTATACCCTCCGGTAAGCTTAAAAGAGCCTTTTCTGCCTTTTGCGGAGCCGTTATTGTGTTTAGCGCCGTCAGCTCTGTTGCAGAGCTTAAAGGTGGGGGGATAGATTTTTGGAATTATGATGCACAGGAAAGCGAGAGGATGCTTTTATCCGATTTGAAAACCGCAGAGGTATCTGTTTATGAGGGTGTGCTGGCTTCAGCAGTAGAAAAAGCACTTGAGGAATACGGATATATTGCACAGGTTAAGGCCTTTTGTGAAAAAGAGGGCGAGGAAATGCGCGTTGTTTCCTTTGCTGTACACATAAATGCAGATGAAAATGCAAGAAGCAATATAGAAGCGTATCTTAAAACCGGCTTCGGTGATATTGTGGTTAAATTTGAGGAGGCATACAGCAGTGAATGAGTTAAAGCAACGGATAAGCGAGATTCTGAATAGATTGAAAAAGGATAAAAAAGCCCTGCTGACGGTTATAATCGGTATAGCAGGTATGCTTCTTGTGCTTGTTTCTGAGCTTCCGTCGTTTTCTGAAAATGAGCAAGAGGTAAAGGGGAATGAGACTTATTTCGGTGACAGTCTGCAGGAGGATACAGAAAGGCTTATTTCAAAAATACAAGGGGCAGGAAGGGTAAGTGTTATGCTGACCTATGACTCTGGTGAAGAAACGGTATGGGCAAAGGACAGTGAGACGCAGACACAGTCAGATGATAAAGCAGACGTTGAAGAAAAGCATATCATTATAGATTCCCAAAACGGAGAAACAGGACTTGCCGTAAAGGTGCTTTATCCCCGTGTAAGGGGTGTGGCAGTGGTCTGCACGGGAGGTGATGACCCTGTAGTGAAAAGTGAGATAAAAGCACTGCTATCGGCGCTTTTTGATATTGGCTCAAACAGAATAAGTATTGCCCGCAGGGCAGCAGAGGAGTAATTATGCTTATGAAAAAGAAACAACTTTTAATGGCCACGCTTGTAATTGCATTAGGTGCCGCAGTGGCTGTGAACTGGTATTACACACAAAACCCCATAGACACAACCGAGCCTACCTCGGGCTATGAGGTGAGCGGAAATCTCGGTGATTCGCTTTCGGTAGACGGCGCTTCTGTAGAAGGAGAGAATGTGCAGGCGCAAAGCGTAATGGCTAACGCTGATTTTTTCACAAATGAGCGTCTTAAGAGGGATGAGGTCTACGATGAAATAATCGAAGGTATTGAAGAAATGGCAGAAAAGGAAGAGATAACCGCAGAGTTGTCTGAAAAAATCACACAGCTTCTTGATAAATATTCACGTAATATGAAAATACAGAGTGACGCCGAAAGCCTTATTACCGCAAAAACGGGAAGTGACTGTATTGTTGTAATAAATGAAGAGGCATGTCAGGTAATTATGGAAAAAAATACATTAAATGATGCAGTTATACTGCAAATAACGGAAATTATTGAAAAAAATACGAATATTTCTGCAAAAAATTTGACAATAATTGAGGCAAACTAGTTGTGTGATTTAAAATTTGTGGTATAATGTTAAGGAATATAATTATAATCCCGTACTATGTGCAATGGGAGAAAGAAGGAAAAATTTATGACAAGACACGAAAGCAGAGAGCTTGCCTTTATCCTCATTTTTGAAAAGAGCTTTCAGACAGATATTTCAATCACAGAGCTTATTGACAGCGCTGCTGAGCTTGAGCTTTTTGAACAGAATGATTTTGCTGAAGACCTTGCAAAAAAGGTGTATCTTAACCTCGAGGAAATCGACGGTGCTATAAATGAAAATCTTGTAGGCTGGAGTGCAAAAAGAATCTCCCGTGTAACAAGAGCGATTCTCCGTCTTGCTGTGTGTGAAATGCTTTACAGTGAGGATATGCCCGTAGGTGTAGCTATCAATGAGGCAGTTGAAATTGCAAAGAAGTATGCTTCTCAGGAGGATGCTTCCTACGTCAACGGTGTTCTTGGTACAATTGCAAAAAAGAAGCTTAAATAAAATCGGTCGGAAGGAATAAAACAACAAGATGTCATCGGTGTTATCAGTAAGTCAGATAAATACATATATTAAGTCTCTTATCGACCAGGATTACAACTTAAATAATATATATGTAAGCGGTGAAATTTCAAATTTCACCAATCACTACAGAACGGGTCATTTTTATTTCACTCTCAAGGATGAAAAGGCCTCCGTTAAGGCCGTGATGTTCCGCTCTGCCGCTGAAAGGCTTCGCTTTACGCCCGAAAACGGTATGAAGGTGCTTGTACGCTGCAGTGCCTCTCTTTATGAAAGAGACGGTGTGTATCAGCTTTACTGTGAGGATATGCAGCCCGACGGAATCGGTGAGCTTACAATTGCCTTTGAGCAGCTTAAGGAAAGGCTTTCAAAGGAGGGCCTTTTTGATTTTGAGCATAAAAAGCCTTTACCTGAGTATCCCGAAAGAATAGGTGTTATAACCTCGCCTACAGGTGCCGCAATAGAGGATATAAAAAACGTGCTTGCAAGAAGATACCCTTATGCTGAAATTGTGCTTGAGGGTGTGCTTGTTCAGGGCGAGGGTTCCCCGGAGCAGATTGAAAGGGCTATAAGACGCTTCAGCCGTCTCAAATGCTGCGATGTGCTTATTGTCGGTCGCGGCGGTGGCTCAATCGAGGACTTGTGGGCGTTCAATGATGAGGGCGTTGCAAGAGCAATATACGACTGTGAAATTCCCGTCATTTCGGCCGTAGGCCATGAGGTTGATTTTACAATTGCTGATTTTGTTGCAGATATGCGGGCTCCGACTCCTTCTGCTGCTGCAGAGCTTGCCGCACCTGATTATAAGGAGGTTCTTTATGCTTCGGATAAGGTGCTTGACGGTATGACCGATAAGGTACTGTCAACTATAGATAAATATCTTTTATGTGTAAGCGCCTTTGAAAAGGTGATTTATGAAAAAAGCCCCGTAAGAACCCTTGAGCTTTATTCACAGTGTGTGGACGCACTTAAGGATAAGATTGAAACTCTTATGGAAAAAAGGCTTGATTTTTATACAAACGCACTTTCACATTATGCAATGCAGCTTGAGGCAATAAGCCCCCTCAAGGTGCTCGGCAGAGGCTATGCAATGGTGAAAAACGAGGTGCTTGAGCCGGTTAAATCGGCAGAAAAAATAAGAGAGGGAGAAAATATTACCGTGCTTATGCGCGACGGTACCCTTTCCTGCAAATGCGAAAAAGTAACTCTCTCTTGAAACTGAAAGGATTTTTTTAAAAATATGGAAATGTATACACTTGATACGGCAATGATAAGATTAAAGGAAATTGCCGAGGAGCTCGAAAGCGGAGAGCACGACCTTGAAATGTCAATGAAGCTTTATGAAGAGGGCGTAAGAGTTATCACCTTCTGCAACAAAGCTCTTTCCAACGCAAAGCAAAAGGTAGTTGAGCTTTCCCAATATGATAACGAGGAAGATGAAAATGAAGAAGGCGTACAGCTTTAATGAATATATTTCAATAATCAACTCAAAGCTTGATTCTTTTATTCCCGGCTGCACCTACGGTGAGCCGGTGGTTTCCGAAGCCATGAAGTACAGTCTCGGCATCGGCGGAAAAAGAATCAGGCCTGTGTTGCTTCTTGAGTTCTGCCGTGTCTGCGGCGGTGATGCTGAAAAAGCACTTCCCTTTGCCGTAGCACTTGAAATGATTCACACCTATTCTCTTATTCACGATGATTTACCTTGTATGGATGACGATGATATGAGAAGAGGAATGCCTTCATGTCATATAAAATACGGTGAGGAATATGCTCTTCTTGCAGGTGACGCTCTTCTTACAAGAGCCTTCGGTGTAATTGCCGAAAGTGAGCTTGCAAAGGAAAACCCCGCCTGTGCCGTAAGCGCGGTTGCGGCTCTTTCTGAGCTTGCAGGCGTAAACGGAATGATAGGCGGACAGACCGTTGACCTTAAGAATGAGGGAAGAAAGGCTTCACTTGAAACACTCGAAATAATGGACAGCCTTAAAACAGGCGCACTTATTGTTTCTGCAGCAAAGCTCGGCTGCCTTGCGGCAGGTGCTGATGAAGCACAGACTGATGCAGCTGTTACCTTCTGTGAAAAAATCGGACACGCCTTTCAGATTGTTGACGATATACTCGATGTTGTCGGCGATGAAAAGGAGCTCGGAAAGCCTATCGGCAGCGACAGTGAAAGTGACAAATCCACTTACGTGTCTCTTCTCGGTCTTGAAAAATCCCGTGAATATGCCGACAGACTTACTAAAGAGGCTGTAGATGCTCTTGAGGTTTTCGGTGACGAGGCTGAATTCCTTAAACAGCTGGCGTTAATGCTCGTTAAACGTAAAAACTAAAAAGGAAGATATAAATGAAATATAAACTCCTTTCTAATATAAAATCTCCTAGAGATATAAAAGCCTTAAGCTATAAGCAGCTTGATGAGCTTGCCGAGGAGATAAGAATCAAGCTTATAGAAACCGTTTCAGCCAACGGAGGTCACCTTGCACCTAATCTTGGTGTGGTTGAGCTTACACTGGCAATGCATAAGGTTTTCAGTTCTCCCGAGGATCAGTTTGTTTTTGATGTAGGACATCAGTGCTACACTCATAAGCTTCTTACAGGCAGATTTGAAAGCTTTGATACTCTTCGTAAGAAGGACGGTATATCAGGCTTCTGCCGTCCCTGTGAAAGTGAGCACGATATTTTCTGCTCCGGTCACAGCGGAACATCCGTTTCGGCAGGTCTCGGCCTTGCTGCCGCTAAAGGAATAACCGATGATAAGGGTCATGTTATCTCCGTTATCGGTGACGGCTCTTTTACAGGCGGTATGGTTTATGAGGCGCTCAATAACGGTGGCAGAACAAATGCAAGGCAGATAATTATTCTCAACGATAACAAAATGTCTATTTCGGAGAACGTAGGCGCTTTTGCAAAGTATCTTGCGGTAATCCGTTCAAAGCCGCAGTATTATTCATTCAAGGCAGGAACTGAAAAGGTTCTCAGCCATGTGCCTATGGGTAAGGCTGTTGTTAAAAAGCTTTATGACATTAAGACAGATATTAAAAATAAGCTTTATGCACAAAGCACATTCTTTGAGGACCTCGGCTACAGATATATGGGTCCCGTTGACGGCCATAATATTGAAAATCTTTGTAACGCACTTGAAACGGCAAAGAATATCAATGTACCCGTTGTTCTTCACGTGCTTACCGTAAAGGGAAAGGGCTATGACCACGCTGAAAAATATCCCAGCCTTTTTCACGGTATATCACGCTTTGATGTTGAAACGGGTGAGCCGAAATCCTCGGCTGAAAGCTTTTCTGATAAATTCGGTGAGTGCCTTTGCAAAAAGGCTGAAAATGATGACAGTATATGTGCAATTACTGCCGCAATGGGAATAGGTACAGGTCTTAAGGATTTCAGTGAAAAATACCCGCAGCGCTTCTTTGACGTAGGTATAGCAGAGGAGCATGCAGTTACCTTTGCTTCCGGTCTTTCAAAAAATAACCTTAAGCCGGTATATGCTGTTTATTCAACCTTTTTTCAGCGTTGCTATGATCAGCTCATACACGATATTTCTTTGCAGAAGCTTAAGGTGCTTTTTGCCGTTGACCGTGCAGGTCTTGTAGGTGAAGACGGCGAAACCCACCACGGTATCTTTGATGTTTCATTCCTTGGCACGGTGCCCGATATAAAGGTTTATTCACCCTGCTGCTACCGTTCACTTGAGGCAGATATAAACAGTGCCCTTTATGCTGATGAATATGCGTCGGTTGTAAGATACCCGAGAGGCACACCCGGCGAAAACGTAGGAAAGCTTCAGTATGACACAATAGAATATTCACTTTACGGCAAGCGTGAAAGCGATAGAGTAATCGTTACCTACGGCAGAATAACCTCTGAGGCTATTGATGCCGTGGACAAGCTTAAGGAAAAGGGAGAGGACATTCTTCTTGTATCCCTTAATCAGATTAAGCCGATTGCCGACGGTGTATATGATATTCTTCTTAACAAAAAGCAGATTTACTTTTTCGAGGAGGGTATCAGAAGCGGCGGTATAGGTGAAAAGCTTGCCGCAGAGCTTCTTGAAAGGGGATACTGCGGTAAATACAGAATAAGAGCAATTGAAGATAAATTTGTTGAGCAGGCAAGCGTCGATGAATTGCTTGAAGCATACGGCCTTAACTGCGATGCAATGATTAAATTTACAGGTGAAAGCTAATGAAGGAAAAAATCAGACTTGATGTTGCACTTTTTGAAAGAGGCTTTGTTGACAGCCGTGAAAAGGGCAAGGCGCTTATAATGGCAGGTCTTGTTTATATTAACGGACAGAAGGAAACAAAAGCAGGTGCATCGGTAAAAAGTGAAGACTGCATTGAGCTTCGCGGGGAAAAGATGCCCTTTGTAAGCCGTGGCGGCTATAAGCTTAAAAAGGCTGTTGATGAGTTCGGACTTGTTCTTGACGGCTGTGTTTGTATGGACATCGGTGCTTCAACAGGCGGCTTTACAGACTGTATGCTGCAAAACGGTGCAAAAAAGGTTTATTCCATTGATGTCGGCTACGGACAGCTTGCATGGAAGCTTCGTCAGGATGAAAGAGTGGTAAATATGGAAAGAACCAATTTCCGTTATGTTACTCACGAGGAAGTTCCCGATGAAATTGATTTTGCAAGCGTTGACGTTTCCTTTATTTCACTTAAGCTTATTATCCCCGTAATGAGGCAGCTTCTCAAAAACGGCGGTAAGGCAGTCTGCCTTATCAAGCCTCAGTTTGAAGCCGGCAGAGATAAGATAGGCAAAAACGGTGTTGTAAGAGAGCTTTCCGTTCATAAAGAGGTTGTAGAAATGATTTACAGCTTCGTTTTAGAAGAGGGCTTTTCCGTGCTTAACCTTGATTTCTCACCCATAAAGGGACCACAGGGTAATATCGAATATCTTATCTTTATTGAAAAGAGCGATGAGCCCGAATCAAGACTTTCAGTTTCACCGGACGAAATTGTTACCGCCTCTCACGAAACTCTGAACGGTGGTGAAAAGGCATGACGGTTGCTCTTTATGTAAATCTTACAAGAGAAAACGCCCACAAGGTTGCTCTTGATGTTATAAAAGAGCTTGAAGGTCTTTGTGTGAGCATACTTATGCCTGAAAGCTTTGCAGATAAGTTTTCTTCGGCTAATATATCCTTTGTTCCGTCCTGTGATTTTATAAAAAATTCTGACCTGCTTATTTCAATAGGCGGTGACGGAACAATAATCCACTCGGCGCACCGAGCAGCAGCCTTCGATAAGCCGATACTCGGCATAAATGCCGGCAGACTCGGCTTTCTTGCAGGTCTTGAAAAGGAAGAGCTGCATCTTCTGAAGGCTCTTATAGATAATGAATATACCGTAGAAAGCAGAATGATGCTTTCGGTTAAATATTATGAGGGCGAAAGCTTTATCAAGGAATATGTGTGCCTCAACGACGTGGTGCTCGGCAGAGGTAACTCACTGAGGCTTTGTGAGGTTGAGGCTATGAGTGAGGGAAGGCGCATTTTTGACTATCAGGCTGACGGAGTTATTATTGCAACTCCCACAGGCTCAACTGCCTATTCTCTTTCGGCAGGCGGACCTGTTGTTGATACGGCAATTGAAAGCCTTATACTTACTCCTATATGTAATCACTCACTGTTTTCACGCTCGATGATTTTCAAAGCGGACAGTGTTATTGAATTAAAAGTAAAAAATCCCGAAACAAGCTTGCCGCTTTTCAGCTGTGACGGAGAAAAGGGCGTAACAATGAACGGGGAAAGCCGTCTTATTGTTACCCGCAGTGAAAAAGCTGCAAAGATAATCAGAATTAAGGCTGACAGCTTTGCAGATATTCTTTCGCATAAGCTTATTGAAAGGCAGAGGAGGTAAAATATGAAAAAGAACAGACACGAGGCGATTTTATCGCTTATTTCACGTCAGGACATCGGCACCCAGGAGGAGCTGATGCAGAAGCTTAACGACCTTGGCTATAAGGTTACTCAGGCAACTGTATCAAGAGATATAAAATATCTCAAGCTTATAAAGACTCCTGTTTCATCAGGTCAGTATAAGTACTCTTATGTTAACAGTGAGGCAGAGGATTTTTCAGGTAAGTACTATTCAATTCTCTCACATTCCGTAACCTCCGTTGACTTTGCAGGTAATATGGCCGTTGTTAAATGCTATTCAGGTATGGCAAACGCTGCATGTGCTGCAATGGACAACCTTGATATTGAAAATATCGTAGGTACTCTTGCAGGTGACGATACAATTTTTGTTCGTTGCCGTAACGAGGAAAGTGCAGAGAGCTTTAAAAATTATATTGAAAAAGTTACAAAAAATTAAAGGAAGCACAGCTTTATGTTATCTCATTTAAAAATAGAGAATGTTGCTGTTATTGAAAAAGCAGAAATCGGCTTTGAAGACGGACTTAACATAATGACCGGTGAAACGGGTGCAGGTAAATCAATAGTAATTGATTCTATCAATGCGGTGCTCGGTGAGCGCACCTCAAAGGACATTGTAAGAACAGGTACACAGGCGGCTAAAATAGAGGCTTATTTTGAAAACATATCCGACGCTGCCGTGATTGCGCTGGGTGAGCTTGAAATAGAATGTGAGCCTGACAGAAGCCTTCTTATAAACCGTGTAATTACCGCAGACGGCAGAAGCACCTGCAGAATCAACGGACAGACCGTAACCGTATCAATGCTTAAGAAGCTCGGCAGGGAGCTTATAACAATCTGCGGTCAGCACGACAGTCAGCATTTGCTTCAGAAAGAAACACATATTGAATATATTGATTTTCTTGCAGGCATAAGTGAGCTTCTTTCACAGTACCGTGAGGCTTACCGTAAGGTTGTAAAAAAGAAAAAGGAACTCAATGCCTTTCTCAAAAGCCTTAACGATAAGGAAGAAAGACGGGAGTATCTTTTATACCGTATAAATGAAATTGAAGCTGCTGATATAAAAATCGGTGAAAAAGCAAGGCTTACCGATGAGAAGAAAAAGCTTCAGAACAGAGAAAAGCTAATGAACTCCCTTTACGGCGCAAAAACGGTAATTGACGGAGACGGTAACACCTCCGGGTGTACACAGGGGCTTTATGCTCTTTCGGGCTTTATTTCACAGCTTAGTGAATATAACAGTGATTTCAGCGAATATTCTGCTGACATCGAAAAGCTTACCTATGTGCTCGATGAATGCTCAGCGCTTGTGAACAGTGAGATTTCTGCCCTTGAAGGTGAGGAGCTTGATGTTAATTTTATAGAGGAAAGGCTCGATACCCTTTACCGTATTTCTAAAAAGTACGGTGATACAGAGGAAGAAATTCTTGATACTCTTGAAAAGTATAAGGCTGAATATGAGCTTATTGAGTCAAGCGACGAGAAAAAGCAGGAGCTTGAAGAGGAGATTTATGTTCTTTCCGAAGAGCTTTTTGACCTTGCAGAGGAAATTTCCGAAAGAAGAAAGGAAGCGGCACGAGCCTTTGAAAAGGACGTAATGGCGGAGCTTACCTATCTTGATATGCCGTCGGCTGTTTTTGAGGTCAGCTTCTCACAGACTGCCGCAACAAGCAAGGGTATTGACGAGGTTGAATTCCTTATAAGCGCCAATAACGGACAGGAGCCGAAGCCTCTTTCAAAAATTGCTTCGGGCGGTGAGCTTTCAAGAATAATGCTTGCTATCAAGTGTGTGCTTTCCGACCTTGAAACGGCAGACACTATGATTTTTGATGAAATTGATACCGGTGTAAGCGGCAGGGCGGCACAGAAAATAGCTTATAAGCTTAAAGCAGTAAGCAAAAAGCGTCAGACTGTCTGTGTTACCCATCTTGCACAGATTGCCGCGGCTTCAGATAATCATCTTTTCATAGAAAAGAATACTGAAGACGGCAGAACATTTACAAAAATTAAAAAGCTTATTGACGATGAACGAATTTATGAAATTGCCCGAATTATCGGCGGTGATGTTATAACAAAGGCAACGGTTATGTCTGCCTGTGAGCTTATTGATTTTGCCAATACACCTTGACATAATAAAATTAAAAATGTATTATATACAGAAATCATTTGAAAAACGAAAGGATATGAAATATCATGCAGATATATGAAGAGCTTGTTGCAAGAGGTCTTATTGCACAGGTAACAGACGAAGAAAGAATCAGAGATCTTATCAATAACGGTAAGGCAGTGTTTTACATCGGCTTTGACCCCACAGCTGACTCACTTCATGTAGGTCACTTTATGGCTCTTTGCCTTATGAAGAGACTTCAGATGGCAGGCAACAAGCCCGTTGCACTTATCGGTGGCGGTACTGCTATGATCGGTGACCCCTCAGGCAGAAGTGATATGCGTCAGATGATGACAGTTGAAACAATTCAGCACAACTGTGATTGCTTCAAGGAGCAGATGAGCAAGTTCATCGATTTTTCCGATGATAAGGCAATTATGGTAAACAACGCTGACTGGCTTCTTGACCTTAACTATATTGAGGTGCTTCGAGAGGTTGGTGCATGCTTCAGCGTTAACCGTATGCTTTCAGCTGAATGCTATAAGCAGAGAATGGAAAAGGGTCTTTCCTTCCTTGAGTTCAACTATATGATTATGCAGAGCTATGACTTCTATGTGCTTTATCAGAAGTACGGCTGTAACCTTCAGTTCGGTGGTGACGACCAGTGGAGTAACATGCTCGGAGGTACAGAGCTTATCAGAAGAAAGCTCGGTGAGGACGCTGCTGCTATGACTATCACACTTCTTCTTAACTCTGAGGGTAAGAAGATGGGTAAGACTCAGTCAGGCGCAGTATGGCTTGACCCCAAAAAGACAAGCCCCTTCGACTTCTATCAGTACTGGAGAAATGTTGACGATGCTGACGTTCTCAAGTGCATCAGAATGCTTACCTTCCTTCCTCTTGAAGAAATTGAAAAGATGGATTCATGGCAGGGCAGCGAGCTTAACAAGGCAAAGGAAATTCTTGCTTATGAGCTTACAAAGCTTGTTCACGGTGAAGAAGAAGCAAACAAGGCTCAGGAGGGTGCAAGAGCTCTCTTCTCAGGTGCAGGTAACACTGACAATATGCCTACCACAGTTCTTGGTGATGCCGACTTTACTGACGGTGTTGTCAGCCTTATCGATATGATGCTCAAGGCAGAAATCATCAAGTCACGCGGTGAAGGCAGACGCCTTATTGAACAGGGT
>JBGVGP010000101.1:0-3641 GCA_045121735.1 Acutalibacteraceae bacterium | reverse complement strand
ACGCGATATGATATAAATCCCATTCTCGTTGCCGTAAGGCAACATATCGCGCGTGTAACGCATATCGAGTGCAAAGCACATATCGGAAATCCCGTAAGGGATTTATATCGTTGCGTTGTGTCCTTTAGAACACAACGCTTATCACCTGCTTTTTTATACTGTATCAAAAAAACGCACCGAACGGTGCGTTTTCCTGACTACTGACTACTAACTACTGACTACTTTTTATATATCCTTATATCCTTGAGCACCGGGTTACCTCTTGATACTGTCGGAACAATAAGAAGCTCTGTTGCCTTTACAGGCTTGCTGAAGCGTATAATCTTCTTCGAGCCGATCACTGTGCCCGAATAAATTTTGCTGAAGCCCTTCCCCTTTGAAGCATATATTTCAAAGGCCTCTACTCGCTGACTGAAGGAAAGGTTTTCCCTCATGGTAATAGCCTTAAGCTTTACAGGGCTGCCGAAAACAAGCTGTATGCCCTTTTCACCTTCAAGAAGCATATAGCCCTCACCGTTTTCAAAAAGAGCCTCCGGTGCAAGCTTATAGCCGTCAGAAATAAGGTTTGAGGCGTAAAGTGTCTCCTCATTTATAAAGGGAGCGTTTATAAGCCTTGTAAATTCCTTAAGCTGCTCAACATTTCTTTCGTCAATAAGCCCCTGTCTGTTAGGCGGCACGTTAAGAAGCAATGATGCATTACCGCCGACAGTTGAAAAGTAAATATCGGCAAGCTCCTCGGGACTACGCATTCTGCTTACCCTTCTGAATTTTTTATCGTTATAGAACCAGCCGTAATTTACCGACACATCAGCCTCGGCAGGCTTGAAAATAAGATTTTCAAAGCTTGCAACAAGCTCTCTTGAGCCAAGATCAGCATCTGTTTCCTTAAAGGACTGCAGCTTACTTACCTTCTTTTCATCGGTCTGACTGTTTTTGATTATCTCGTCGTTGGCATCCTTTGAGGAAGGTATTACACTCCACTCGCTTTTACGGGTTTTACCTGCCTCATTTCCTATCCAGCGCACATCGGGTCCGCAGATGGAAATTACCGCTTCGGGCTGAAGCTCCCTTATAACACTGTAATATCTTTCCCAATCGTATACCTGCTTTTTGCCGTTTTTACCCTCACCGCAGGCGCCGTCAAACCAGAAGCAGAAAATATCACCGTAATTTGTTGCAAGCTCCTTGAGCTGTGCTACAAAGAAATCGTTATATTCCTCTGTGCCATAGGTTTTTTCGTGTCTGTCCCAGGGTGAAAGATAGATACCAAGCTTAAGCTCATATTTTTTACAGCTTTCACAAAGCAATGCAACAATATCCTTTCCGAAAGGAGTGTTCATTACATTATGGTCAGTAAGCTTTGTATCAAACAAACAAAAGCCGTCATGGTGCTTTGCGGTAATTATAATACCCTTGCTGCCCGTTTCCTTAAGCACACTGCACCACTGGTCCGTATCAAGCTCTGTGGGATTAAAAAGAGAAATATCCTCTGTTCCGTCGCCCCACTCCCTTTTATAAAAGGTGTTCATACCGAAATGTATGAAGTTGTAATATTCAAGCTTCATAAACTCCTGCTGACGCTCACTCGGAACAACACTCAAAAGGCGTTCAAGCTCGGGAGATGTTCTTTCCTTTTTACCGTTATCGGTACACCAGCTGCTGTAAATAGTTGAGTTTATATCCTCTGCTCGTTTCATTTATGCACCTCATCTGTAGGAGAATACTACATCAAGACCCTCTACAGTATATGAAATATTATTGGTCTTAAGTGCGCCCTCTATACCTTCAAGCATCTCGTAATCCTTAGCGGTAATTCTCATATCAAGTCCGAGACCTGAAAAATCACCCAGCTTATTGCCGGGAACAAAGCCTGTGCACCACCAATAATAACCGTAGGGGCGTGTAAAGCGCTTTGTCCATTTGCCGTTTTTGTATTCAAGGAAGTCCATTGACATTTTAAGCATTTCATCATCACTTGCACAGTCATAATGCATAAGCTTACGGTCCTTGGGCTTTGTGTATATGCCAACCTCTGCACCATAGAATATAAGACCGTACTGACCCTTCCAAAGCTGAATCATCCAGTCCTTATTCTGATATTCAAAGCGAAGTCTTACTGTGTCAAAATCTATAAGTGCAATGTTTGATGTAGTATCAAAAATTGAATTATAGCCTACATTTCTCTGCCAGGGGTCGTCTGCAGTATAGAAGCAGCGTTCAGCAGGGTCATAAAGATAACCCAAAATGCCGCTCTTTTCCATTTCTTCACTGTAGATGCTGTCCGTTGTGCCGCTGTTATATACAACGGTAACAGATTCACAGAAATCGCTGTAATACTTCTTGTTTTCAAAGGTTTTATAAGCACGCACCTTATATTTATAGTGGCTTGTTTCCTTTATATTTTTTTCAGTATAGGTTGTTTTTGTTGTTGCGCCCTCATATTCCCAGGCACCCTGGGCAGCGTTGTATTTATAAACCTGATAGCCTGTGGCACCGTTTACTGCATTCCATTTAAGTGTAACGCCTCTGTTACTGTTTTCACTTCCCTCAAGTCCTGTAGGAATACCGGGCTTTTGGGGTGTTGTTTTAACCTTAACTGCTGATGAGTATGCACCGTAGGTAAGTGAAGAATATTTCACATAAGACCTTACCGCAAATGTATATGAGGTTTCAGCCTTAAGCTTTTTAACCTTATAAGAGGTTGAAAGAGTACGGTCAATAAGGGTGTATTTTTTAGTGGAAGCGTCATATTTATAGACAGCATATCCTCTTGCGGAGGATACCTTATTCCAGCTTAAGGTAACACTTGAGGAATCCTTTGAGGAAACCTTAAGACCTGTAACTGTGCCGGGCTTTGTAACAGCAGTAACCTTTTTTGACATTTTACTTTTTACTGTCTTTTTCTTTTCAGTTGTAACTGCCTTTACACCGTAAACATACTTCTGACCTGCTGAAAGGTCCTTCTGAGTATATTTTAAGCTTGATGTGGTTTTCAGGCGCTTCCATTTCTTTGTCTTGGTATTGTAGCTGTAAACATAATACTTCTTGGCTGAAGCTACCTTATTCCAGCTGAGTGTAACACTGTTTTGTGTGGTTGAGGCAACCTTCAGCGTAGTCACCTTGCCAAGAGCTGAAGCGCAGAGGCTAAGACTCATTGATGAAACGAGCATAACCACTGTCATCATAATCAATATTGATTTTTTAAGGAAATTGATCATACTGATTCTCCTTTATTTGTATTTGTAGGCCTTGAAATCAGGCAATTTTTGTGCCACCCTTTCTGATTGAAAGAACATAGCAGCTATCGTCACCGAAGATGCTCTTCATTGCATCGGTGTACTCGGTTACAAGAGCATTGGGAACAAATGCCTGAATTGTACCTGCGAAGCCGCCGCCGTGAACACGCCATGCGCCCTTACCTAAAAGAAGCTGCTCACTTACGCAAAGAGCAAGTGAAAGAGGCTGATTCAAAGGATTCTTGCAGGTGTATACATTCTGGTTGTACATATATGATGAACGTCCGCTTGCTATGATAAGAGCCTTGAAGGCCTCAAAGTCATTTTTAAGAAGTGCATCTGTCTGTGCAACAACCTTTTCATTTTCACCGAAGAAGTGAAGTGCACGAAGAACTGCTCTTTCAC
>JBGVGP010000100.1:0-8093 GCA_045121735.1 Acutalibacteraceae bacterium | reverse complement strand
GATTTTGAAGTGCTTTTCCTCAATACTCCTCACGAGCAGAGTGAAAGAGATACAAAGAGACTTAATAAAATGTGCGACATTCTCACCGAAAAGGGCTATAACTACCTTTACTGCGACCTTGACGAAAAGATGTATGACCTGGACAAGGATTTCTACAACCCCGACCATGTAAACTACTACGGCTCAGAAAAGTTTACAGCATGGCTTATGGAATACTTTGAAGGCCGTTACGAGTTCCCTGACCGCAGAGGTGACGACAAATATTATCAGTGGGAAGGTACCTATGATAATGTAAAGAAGACAATTGCGAAGTGGGAGGCAGAAAAAGCAGCAAAGGCTGCCAAGGCAGCAAAAGCTTCTTAAAAAGAATATTTACACCCCGAAGATAGGCTTCGGGGTGTTTTTGTGTATTGAGGGTTAAAAATTTGCTAAAAAGCTACTCTTTTCTTGACTTTATATGCCTGAAATGGTAAAGTATTAACAACTATACAGAAAGCTGAGGTGTTCTTTTTAATGGAACAAAAAATCCTTAAGCTGTTAGGTGTCAAGGGTACGTTCAAAAATGACGTTGTACCTATGATGAACTATAGCAGCGCAAACATTACAACCTCGGGTGCAGGATACGTTGTAAGCCTTTACTTCATGATTTTCCTTACTGACGTTATCAACCTTAAGCCCGCTCACGCAGGTATCGTGACAATGGTTGCGGTTATCTGGGACGCAATCACAGACCCCATTATGGGCGTTATCACAGACAGAACCCGTTCAAAGTACGGTAAGCACAGACGTTATATCCTTTTAGGCATGCCTCTTTTCGTGCTTTCCTTTGCAATGATGTGGAACGGCTACGGCTTTGACGGCAGAGTAGAGCCCGTAAAAACAGTTCTTTACTTTACCGTTGCATATATGCTTTACAAAACGGCATATACAATTATTGACATTCCTCACGTTGCAATGCTTCCCGAGCTTGCACCGGACTATGACCTTAGAATTCAGTATAACTCTGTAAGTTATATTTTCAATTCTATCGGTATGTTCCCCTCATTCATCTTTATCTCTGCAATCCTTAAGTATTTCGGCTACAGCACACCGTCACCCGGATCTGAAAAGGCAATGCTTGTCGGCGGTCTTAGCCTTGCAGCTGTTTACGGTGTATGTCTTTTCATCACCTTCAAGAGAGTAAGAGAAAAGCCCTCTCTTGACCTTAAGCTTGAAAAGTTTGATTTCGGCTTCCTTATGAACGAATACAAGTACGTATTCAAAAACAAGGCCTTCAGAGAATATTTCTTTATGAGCCTTTGCTACAACGTAGCAACCTTCTTCTATACAACAACACTTATTTATTACATCAAGTATATTGCAAAGCTCCCCGATATGTATGTTCTTTTCACAACTATCGCAGGTGCATTTGAAACAGCAGCCTTCCCCCTTAACTATGCTCTCACAATGAAGTTCGGTAAGAAGAAGTGCGGCGCAATTGTAACACCCTTTATGCTTGCAGGCTTTGCAGTTTGTCTTCTTATGAATCCCACACCCGAAACAGAGGGCGCATTCATCTGGAAGATTATCCTTATGGCTACTGCTGTTCTTTATCCCTTCGGTAAGTCAGGCCTTGGTTACGTTGCAACAAATATCCTTCCCGATATTTCTGACGTTGATGAGGTTATCACCGGCAGAAGACGTGAGGGTGTTATCGGTACCTTCAACACCTTCATCAAAAAGACAGTTTCAGGTGTTATGAGCTCTGTTGTTATGATGATTCTCGGTGGCTTCGGCCTTATTACAGGTGACGAGGTTACAAAGTGGGAGGAAAGCAATCCCGGTCAGCTCTTCCAGCAGAGTGAAACTGCAATTCTCGGTGTAAGAATCTGTATCACTTTCGTTCCTATCGTGTTTGCACTTGTTTCTCTTTACCTTCTTAATCGCTTCCAGATGAACAAGAAGGAGCATTCCTTCCTTCGTGCTGCAGTTGCAACAAAGCATAAGAACGGCAGCATTGCTCTTGATAACGAGCAGATTACTGTTGTTGAAAAGATTACCGGTCAGAAGTATGAGAACACATGGCTCGGTAAGGACAACGCTGCAGATGCAGAGGGTGTTGAGCTTAACGCGAATGGCGAATATCAGATTCTTATCGACATCGAAAACGAGATGAAGAAAATCAGAACCTCAAAAGAGGGTAAGAAGGCAGAAGCAGTAAAGGCTGATGCATAAAAAATAAAGGAGATTTTACAATGCAGAAAATTGACATTACAGTAAAAGAGCCTCCCAAGAAGGAGAAATGCTTTTTAAATTCCCTTAAGGATTTCGTGTTCTATCTCATTCAGTGGACATGGGGTCTTCCCGTTAACCTTGTTGGCGGACTTATGTTCCTCTTCTTTACAAAAATCAAGGGTTGCCGTTGGCAGCACTTCGGTTATTCAAAAATCGTTTATGTTCCCTGGAACGGCGGCGGTCTTTCAATGGGTCTTTTCATCTTTATCAAGGCTCAGCCCAAGAGCAAGACCTGGCTTTACAACTGCAGAATTCACGAGTACGGCCACACATGGCAGTGTCTTCTTCTCGGCCCTCTCTACTACATTGTAATTGCACTTCCCTCAATTATCTGGTGCAACTGCTTTGCAGGCTACAGACAGAAGAACAACGTTCCCTACAGCGCAGTTTACTGTGAAAAGTGGGCAGACCTCTGGGGTCAGAAGTTCAGCGGCCTTATTCAGGCTCCCGACTTCAACCACACCTCACTTGCCAAAAAGGACGAGGAATAATTAAAGCTCTTTTGATTACTCTGCCTTCCTCCTTGAGGAAGGTGGCACGACGAAGTCGTGACGGAAGGAGTCAAGGAAAGTAACGCCCGACCGGCGAGGTCAATATAAAAAGCAACACCGTTGAAGCATCAAAAGCTTTGACGGTGTTTTTGCTTTTATTTTAATAAATCCTTGACTAACTCTTTCGCAAGTTCTATAATTGAATTACATCATATAAAGGAGTGAGAAAATATGAGTAAGCTCAGCAGAATTTTTTGTTGCATTTTCTGTATGGCTATTTTAGCCTGTACTGCAACAGGCGCAATAACCGTCAGTGCTGCATCAAAAAACACTGTAACAACATCAATTTCGAAGGTTGAGGCTAAAGGTAAAGCATTCAAGGTGACCTGGAAAAAGAAGAGCAAAATAAAGGGCTATCAGATTCAGTACAGCACCTCTTCAAAGTTCAAGAAATCAGAAACAAAGACAAAGACTGTTTCAAAGGCAAAAACAACTTCAGCAACTATAAGTAAGCTTAAGGGCTGTAATAAAACTTATTATGTCCGTGTACGTACATATAAGGTTGTAAACGATAAGAAGGTTTATTCCTCATGGAGCAAGGCTAAAAGTGTAACAACTCTAAAACACAAATATTCAGCCGCTACCTGCACCAAAGCAAAGATTTGCAAATACTGCAACAAGACAAGCGGTGAAAAGTTAGGTCATAAGTATGCGGCAGCAACCTGCACAAAAGCAAAGACCTGCACCCGTTGCAAGGCAACAAGCGGCAAGGCTTTAGGTCATAAGTATGCAGCAGCAACCTGTACAAAGGCGAAGACCTGTACCCGTTGCAAGGCAACAAGCGGTAAGGCATTAGGTCACAAGTATGCGGCTGCAACCTGTACAAAGGCGAAGACCTGTACCCGTTGCAAGGCAACAAGCGGTAAGACACTGGGACATAAGTATTCAGCTGCAACCTGCACAAAGGCGAAGACCTGTACCCGTTGCAAGGCAACAAGTGGGAAGGCGTTGGGTCACAAGTGGAATAAATATGTCTGTACGGTTTGTAAAACAATTGATAAAACACATGCTTATGAATATTTGATAGAGTGGGTAAAAACTAATGGTGTAGCAGATGGTTCATATGTTTGTTTTGAATATTTAGTTGATGATGATACAAAATATTCTTTGAATTATAGTGCTACAAAAGATTATTTGTATGTGAGCAAAAGCGGTTTTTATCAAGACGTTTTTTACTTTTATGAATTAGGATTGGATGACTATTCGTGCTATGGTTACTTTGATGATGTAGAGGCCTTAGGATATATAAACGCTAATGAATTTACAAGAAATTCGCCCATCATAGAAATTGATTATGCCGGGCCTTCAGATTATAGATGGAGTATGTTAGAATTGACTCGTTTGGAGATGATTGACTTGATTTCATGGTTGGATTGGTGTTTGGAATCTTATGAAGTTGGTGTAGATATTTGCGATTTGGGTTTTGAATCGTTTGTATAATAATTGTGTTTTCGGCGGAGTGTTTTCACTCCGCTTATTTTATCCCTGCCAATAACGCCTTATTGTTTAAGTAACGGTGCTTTGCATTCCGAATTCCGAATTTCCTTGACTTATTCCTTATATTGTAATATAATTAACCATTGAAGAAATCACAGACTTTTGTGAAATATATAACGAAAGAGGCTATTAAAATGAGCGATTACAAAGTTGCTACAAAATGTATACATTCAGGCTATGCTCCTAAAAACGGTGAGCCCAGACAGCTCCCCATTTATCAGAGCACTACATATAAATACGATTCAAGCGTTGAAATGGGTAAGCTTTTTGACCTTGAAGCATCAGGCTATTTCTATACCCGTCTTCAGAATCCTACAAACGACGCAGTTGCTGCAAAGATTGCCGACCTTGAGGGCGGTGTTGCTGCCGTGCTTACCTCATCAGGTCAGGCTGCAAACTTCTTTGCAATCTTCAACATCTGTAATGCAGGTGACCACGTTGTTGCTTCAAGCGCAATCTACGGAGGTACCTTCAACCTTTTCAATGTAACATTGCGTAAGCTCGGCATCGAGTTTACCTTCGTTACTCCCGATTGCAGTGAGGAGGAGCTTAACGCTGCTTTCAGAGAAAACACAAAGGCAGTTTTCGGTGAAACTCTTTCAAATCCCTCACTTCAGGTGCTTGATATTGAAAAGTTTGCTAAGGCTGCTCACTCTCACGGTGTACCCCTTATTGTTGATAACACCTTCCCCACACCTATCAACTGTCAGGCATTCAAGTACGGTGTTGATATTATTACTCACTCAACCACAAAGTATATGGACGGTCACGCAACACAGGTTGGCGGCGTAATCGTTGACAGCGGTAACTTTGACTGGACAAAGAGCGATAAGTATCCCGGTCTCACAACTCCCGATGACAGCTACCACGGCATTACCTATACCGAACGCTTCGGTAAGGGCGCATATATTACAAAGTGCGTTGTTCAGCTTATGAGAGACCTCGGCTCAATCCCCGGTCCTCAGAATGCATTCCTTCTCAACCTCGGTCTTGAAACCCTTGCACTTCGTATGGAAAGACATTGTGAAAATGCACTTAAGGTTGCAAAGTATCTTGAAGCAAGCGATCTTGTTTCATGGGTTTCATTCCCCGGACTTGAAAGTGACCCCCAGTATGAAATTGCAAAGAAATATATGCCCAACGGCACCTGCGGTGTTGTTTCCTTCGGCGTAAAGGGCGGCAGAGAGGCTGCAACTAAGTTTATGGATTCACTTAAGCTTGCTTCCATCGTAACCCACGTTGCAGATGCAAAGACCTGCTGTCTCCATCCCGCATCAACAACACACCGTCAGCTTACAGAAGAGCAGCTTAACGACTGCGGTGTAAAGAGCGACCTTATCCGTCTTTCAGTAGGTATCGAGGACGCTGACGATATTATTGCCGATATTGAGCAGGCACTTATTGCAGCTACCGCTGAGTAATTTGTAATTCGGAATTATGAATTCGGAATTGCGTGAAGGTTCCGAATCATTGAGAATTTACAGATAAGAAATTGAATATTAAAACCGTTCGGGTTCAGAATTTTTGTGAATCGTGAGTAATTCCGATTTCCGAATTCCGCATTCCGAATTTGAAAATGAGGTTAATAAATTATGAAACTTGGTATCGTAGGCTTACCTAACGTAGGTAAGAGCACACTTTTTAATGCAATTACAAATGCAGGAGCACAGTCCGCAAACTATGCCTTCTGTACAATTGAGCCCAACGTAGGTGTTGTGGCAGTTCCCGATGAAAGACTTGATAAGCTTCGTGAGATGTATAATCCCGTTAAGTTTACACCTGCAACAATTGAGTTTGTTGATATTGCAGGTCTTGTAAAGGGCGCATCAAAGGGTGAAGGTCTCGGTAATAAGTTCCTTTCTCATATCCGTGAGGTTGATGCTATTATCCACGTTGTACGCTGCTTCGAGGATGATGATATTATCCACGTTGACGGAAGCATCGACGCAAAAAGAGATATTGAAACAATCAACCTTGAGCTTATCCTTTCCGATATGGAAATGATCGAAAGAAGAATCGACAGAACAACAAAGGCAATGAAGGGCGACAAGAGCCTTGCAGCAGAGGTAGAGTTCCTCAAGAGAGTAAAGGATGCCCTTGAAAACGAAAAGCCTGCAAGAAGTGTTGAATGCTCCGACGAGGAAAAGGCAATGCTTGCAGAGGTTGCACTTCTTACCTCAAAGCCTGTTATTTACGCTTGTAATATGAGCGAGGATGACTTTATTTCAGGCATCGATACAAATGAAAACTATAAGTCAGTTATGGAGATTGCAGCGGCAGAGGGTGCACAGGTGCTTCCTATCTGCGCAGGTCTTGAGGCGGAAATTTCTTCTCTTTCCGACGAGGATAAGGAAATGTTCCTTACTGACCTCGGTATTGAAAGAAGCGGTCTTGACCTTCTTATTCAGCGCAGCTATGACCTTCTCGGCCTTATCTCATACCTTACTGCAGGTCAGCCCGAGGTAAGAGCCTGGACAATCAAAAAGGGTACAAAGGCTCCTCAGGCGGCAGGTAAGATTCACTCTGACTTTGAAAGAGGCTTTATCCGTGCAGAGGTTGTTTCCTTTGAAAATCTTATGGCTTGCGGCACTCTTGCGGCAGCAAAGGAAAAGGGCCTTGTAAAGAGTGAGGGTAAGGAATACGTTATGAAGGACGGCGACATCGTACACTTCCTGTTCAATGTATAAACAATAAATTAAAGTGGTCATCGGCATTTGCCTTTGACCACTTTTGTTTTGCTATTAGGTTTTTATAACTATATCTGCTTTTTCTTCTATATCAAGGGCTTCGAAATATCTTTCCTCAAGGGGTATCCATACATTGATAAAATCGGGGAGCCTGTCCTCACCGTTTCTTTCAAGTATTCTTTGTGTCTGCGTTTCACTGTCTGTAGTGACAAACACAGTGAAATCATAAAAGGTGCGAAGCAGGGGATGACAGCTGTAGCTTCCCTCAATAATATAAACGTCCTTTTCCGTAAGTCTTATTGCGTTGCCGAAGCACATACGGCTGCAGTCAAAGGGCTGATAAAGGGGGCGTCTTCCCTGTGAAAGGGGAGTGAGCACCTCAGCAACGAGTCTTTCACGGTCAAGGTTTCCGCCGGGCTCGGCATATCTTTCCCTTGTGCGCTGAAAGGGCTGAAGAAAATAATCGTCAGTATGTATTACGTTGCAGTCAATGCTTTCGCTTAAGCTGTCGGCAAGGGTGGTTTTGCCCGAGGCACATCTGCCGTCAATTGCTATAATAACGGGATGCTTTTTATTTAAAAGCTCCTTTATTTTAAGTGCAATGCTATCTGCTGCAGAGCTATGGAACACAGGCTTTCACTCCTTTCTTTTATAATTAAACAATAGAATTAAGATAAAGTCAACAATTATGGGGAAAATAAGCACTTTATTACTTTAAAACTATACAAAGGATTTTGTTGCTTCTTCACAAAAACACAGTTGTTGCCTTACTTGTTATTGACACACATCTTTTTTAATCATATAATGTTAAGAAACAGTATTTTTCACGAGGTGAAATATTATGAAAAGAGTATACAATTTTTCAGCAGGACCTTCAATGCTTCCCATCAAGGTTCTTAATAAAGCAGCAGAGGAGATGTGCTGCTACGGTGACAGCGGTATGTCCGTAATGGAAATGAGTCACCGTTCTCCCGAATACGATGCAATTATCAAAGAGGCAGAGGCGCTTCTTCGTGAGATAATGGAGATTCCCGATAACTATAAGGTGCTTTTCCTTCAGGGCGGTGCTTCAACACAGTTTGCA
>JBGVGP010000099.1:0-17717 GCA_045121735.1 Acutalibacteraceae bacterium | reverse complement strand
TATTTTCCTTTCAGATAAAGAAAAGAAGGAGTTTTTCAAAAACACCTTCGGGGTTGAATCCTTTGATATGGAAACGGGAGCAATCGCAAGCGTATGCGACAAGGCAGGTGTGCCCATGCTCTCACTTCGTAAAATAAGTGATGACGCTGATGATTCCTCTGTAGAGGATTACCGTGAAATGAACGACAGAAAGGAAAGCTGCCTTACAGAGCTTCTTGTAAACATCTTTGCAAGAATTCTTGAGGACGACAGCAACTTCTGATAAGTATAAAAAACAAAATGCTCTTGCCGATTAAAGGCAGGAGCATTTTTTATCGGCAGCTTATAAAGAAAAGCTCAAGGTTTTCACTGCTATATTCCATCTGCTTTGAAAAAAGGACGGCGGCTTTTATAAGACTGCTTTCATTTTTTTCTTCGCTCATATTGTAAAGGGCATAAATAACAGTCACGCCGAAAAGGGCAAGCTTTATTTTTTCTGTAACGTTGTAATCAAAAACTGAGGTAAGAAAATACCTCCACACAAAGTAGGCAAAAAGCCTTGTAAGATATTTTTCCTCGTCGCATGTGGGGGAGAGGGAAGGCATTGAAGCCTTAAGTCTTTCGTATGCTTCTGTCCATTTTTCGTCTATAGGCTCAGTTTTGCCGAGTATTTCAATGGCTTTTATAAGCTCATTATCAAGGTCGAACGGAGCAATTTCGTTTTTTTCGGTGCCGCTAAGCATAGCTTCGGCTTCACTGCAAAGTTTAAGTATAGCGTATGCCTTTTCCTTGAAGGAAAGCTCACCGTCACAAAGAATATCAAAAATTCTGTCTCTAACCTTTAAAAGAAAATTGTAGGCGTCGGTGTCGAAATCCTCGTCGGGATAATCGTCAACCTCGCCCTCAAAGTAGTCGGCAAAGCTTTCTTCCGAAAGTATAAGCCTTGCCGCCTCCTCGCAGGAAAGGCCTATACCGCCCTCCTTTTCGTTTCCGTACCATTCAAACCAACGGGGGTGGTCACGGCAAATCTGACAAAGGGCATTTTCACCGAGGGTAGAAATAATATCACAAAGGTTGCTTTCGTTAAGAAAGGGACAGCGCTCACCCTTGAGTATGAATGAGGGCTCGTCACTGTGGCTGATATTTTCCTCAAGGCGCTTGCCGAAGTCGCCCTTTACGCTCTTATAAAAGCAGGCTGTTTCACTGTCAATGCATATTTCCCAGCCGATGCAGCAGTTGTCAGAGCATTTATCGGCAGTACAGGTGAAGCTGTCAAAGTAACAGGGTCTTCTGAAAAGCATAGCAATTCTCCTTTCAGTTACTGTTGAGAATAACGGTTATAATCTCGGGTCGGTTAAACAATCTTAACGGAATAATGCTGTTGCCGAGTCCTCGGCTGACAATCATGCTTGTGCCGTTTTTTTCGTAAAGTCCCGAATCGTACTCGGGAAAAAGTCCCTGACCGGGCGCTATAAAGCCACCCACAAGGGGAAATCTGAACTGACCGCCGTGAGCGTGACCCGATAGAACAAGGTCGAAGCCGTATTTACAGTAAAGGTCAAAAAATTCGGGTCGGTGCGAAAGAAAAAGGGTAAAGTCCTCTGTCCTTTCGAGGGTCTCAAGGGTGTGAGCCGTAACGTATTCTTCCTCGTCGGACATATAACCGCCGTAAAAATAGGGGTCTTCAATTCCGCAGACAGTAATTTTACTGTCACCCCTTTTTATTTCAAGGCTTTCGTTTTCGAGCACCGTTGCACCAAGCCTTCTTATTCCCTCAATAAGCTCCCTGCCCTGAGGTATACGGAATTCGTGGTTGCCCGAAACATAATATACGGGTGCGATTTCAAGTGCGCTTTTAATAAAGTCAAGAGCAATAACGGTGTTTGTCCGTCTTGAATCGACAATATCACCTGTTACGGCAATTATATCGGGTCGGTCTGCTTTTATTCTGTCAATAAGCTTTTTGTTGCCGTCACCGAAGAGGGTGTTGTGAAGGTCGGATATATGCACGATTCTGTAGCCGTCAAAGTCTGACGGTATTTTTTCGCTTTTTATCAGAAATTCTCTTTCGCTTATAGCCTTATCTGCCCAAAGGCAGTAGAACCCGAAGGTAAGAAGGAGTAACAGTATAATAATAAAGATCTTTTTCATTTTATATCCCTTTCGAATAAGCTGAAAATGTCTATCTTGAATTTTATCAGTTAGCGCAGGAAAAGTCAATGTGCGAAGCGGAGCTTCGCAGTAGTCAGTAGTGAGTAGTAAGTAGTAAGGAAGCCCCCCATGGGGCGGCACTACGGATAAGTTGTACTTGCCGCTCCCTTTGGGGAGGTGGCAAAATCGTAGAATTTGTCGGAGAGGGTTAATTCCGAATTCCGAATTCCGCATTCGTTCGAATCCCTTGGTAAAATTTATGCATAAAAAAAGAAAGGACTAAGCTCTCACACGTCAGCACAACCTACGCTCATCGTTTTCCTTACGGAAAAGCTCAACGCTTTGGTGTGCCTCCTCTTCCCCAAAAAGCCTGTCGGGCTTTTCGGGGGCCCCGTTTGTTTATGGCGCGCTGTGTCGTCGGCACAAACTGCGCTCATCGTTTTCCTTACGGAAAAGCTCAACGCTCCGTTGTGCCTCCTCTTCCCCAAAAAGCCTATCGGGCTTTTCGGGGACCCCTCAGAAAAAAAGAAAGGGTTATGCTCTCGCATAACCTCTTTCTTTTATGGCGCGCTGTAAGGGATTTTGTCCCGGCGCTACCGCGCCTATCGCCTCGCTTCGCTCGTTGCCACGTCAGCGAAAACAGTCCACCGGACTGTTTTCTTCCGAAATCCTGACGGATTTCTCCTTCCTTGTTCGAATCCCTTGGTGAATTTTGGGTATAAAAAAAGAAAGGACTAAGCTTTCACTTAGTCTCTTTCCTTTGTGGCGCGCTGTAAGGGATTCGAACCCCTGACCTTCTGGTCCGTAGCCAGACACTCTATCCAGCTGAGCTAACAGCGCATTGCTTTTTAATTGCCAAAGTATATTATCATAACAAAGTAATAATGTCAAGCCTTTTAGACGAAAAAATATAAAAAAATTATCTGTTGCCAAAATAATTTTTTTGTGCTATCATATGCCCATAGATAATACGGAAGGATGATAGTATGAATATCTGGCATGACATCAATCCCCAGCGAATTACCGATACCCTTTTTGACAGCGTTGTTGAAATCAGTAAGGGCAGTAAAACAAAGTATGAGCTTGATAAGCAGACCGGTATGCTTCGTCTTGACCGAGTGCTTCACACATCAACTCACTATCCTGCAAACTACGGCTTTATTCCCCGTACCTATGCCCTTGATAACGACCCGTTGGATGTTCTCATCCTCTGCAGTGAAATGATTGAGCCTATGAGCATAGTTGAATGCTACCCCATCGGTGTAATTTCAATGCTTGATAACGGTGACCCTGACGATAAAATCATCGCTATTCATACAGGTGACCCCAACTATAACGAGTACACCGACATCGACCAGCTTCCCAAGCACGTATTTAACGAGATGATTCACTTCTTTACCGTTTATAAAATGCTTGAAAACAAGGAGACCGTTATCGATGAGGTAAGAGGCTCGGCCGAAGCAAGGAAGATTATTGAGGAATCCATTTCAAGATATAAAGAAATATTTGATAATAAATAATTCTCAATTGGATTTAAGTGCCGTCAAGAGGAAGAAATTGCCCTTGAACGGCACTTTTTTATTGCAAAAAGGAGAGTTTTGCAACATTTTTTTGCTTTATATCTCTTGAAAAAGATTTTTTTAGGGTGTATAATTGTACAGAATAGTAATATAGCACAAATAGGCTCTTTTTATGCCTTAAAACGGAAAATCATAAGGCACAAATATTTCGAAAGGGCAAAAATAAGGAAGCGGGGAGTTAAACTTGAAAGCAGATTTACATTGTCACACAAAACTTTCTGACGGCACAATGGGTATTGATGACCTTATTGTACTTGCTAAAAACAGCGGTGTTACAACCATCGCCGTTACTGACCATGACTGTCAGGCAGCAACAGTAAGAGCAGAAATCATAGGCAGAAGATACGGCGTTACCGTTATACCCGCCGTTGAGTTTTCTGCAACTGATTCAAAAAGAGGCTCCAAGGCTCACATTCTCTGCTACCTTCCCGACAGACCCGAAAGACTTGAGGGCCTTTGCAAGAGCAACTCTCTTTTAAGAAAAAGAGCCGGTCAGCTTATGGCAGCAAAGGTTGCAAGAAAGTTCCCCGTAAGCATGGATTTTATCGTTAAATGCTGTCAGGGCTCAACCAATATCTTCAAGCAGCATATTATGCAGGCACTTATGGAGTGCGGCTACACAACAAGCATTTTCGGTGACCTTTACAAAATGCTTTTCACAAAGGAATCAAGAATGAACGTGCTTATGGAGGTTACTTATCCCGAGCCTGAAGAGATAATTGACGCCATTCACGAGGCAGGCGGTATTGCAGTACTTGCTCACCCCGGCTTCTATAATAACTTTGAGCTTCTCCAGGAGCTCGTTGCCGAAGGCAAGCTTGACGGTATTGAGGTTTACCATCCCGAAAACACTCCCGAGCAGCAGGAAAAGCTTCTTAAAATTGCAAAGAAGAACGGTCTTGTTGTAACAGGCGGCAGTGATTTCCACGGTGGCTTCAATGCATATCCCGTAAAGCTCGGCGAATACGGCCCGAGTGAGGATGAAATAGCGGCTCTTATGTCCTACAAGGCAAAAAAGCGCAGAAAGCAGAAGAAGCTTGAAGCCGCTGCAGCAGCGACAGAATAATCACTTCATATAAAATACTCAGGAAAGGAGAATACCTATGAGTGAAAACGATGTAAAAATTTATATAAGCAAAAAAGAGCTCAGCAAAAGCTGCGAAATTGCGGCAGCTGTGAACGATGTAAGAATTCACCGAGCAAACGGCAACATTGAAAAGGCTCGCAGACTCGGCGAGGCACTTGCAACAATTGCACCCACCTCTGACGGAGAAAACATCAGCGTAAACCTCCGTGAGCATCTTGCACCGAAGTTTTTCAATCGGGATATTCTCTATCAGATAAAGGTTCTGCTTGTTTTTGCATGTGAAACAATTATTCAGCTTGAAATTCCCGTTTCAATTCTTTCAACAGCGGCTCTTACCGCTATGTATGAAAAAATGGAAAAGCAGACCCCCGGCTTTTACAAAAACATTTCAAACGGTGCGGCCTTCACCTTTTACTATCTCGCCCTGCAAAAGGGCGGTGACCTTGCAGAAAATATAGGTGAAGCCTTTGCAATGCTCTGCGGCGTAAAAAATAAGGAAAGCTTTGTTGCTGCAGGTAAAACAGTATGGGGCATTGCGGTAGACCTTATCGAAAAGGAAATCGAAAAGGCAGACCTTGAGCAGGTAATATTTTAATCAATTAAGGCTGTTCGTTTTCCGACAGCCTTTTTTTGCAAAAAAAATAAGAGAAAATAAGAAAAAAGCCTTATTTTTCCAAAGGAGAAAAGCATATGACAGTAAAAGATATTGCACAGATTCTTGGTGCAGAAATAATCTGCAGAGACGATTTACTTGACACCAGGGTGGAAAGCGCCTTTGGCAGTGATATGATGAGTGACGTGCTTGCTTTTGTCAAGGATCAGTCAGTTCTTCTTACAGGTCTTGTAAATCCGCAGGTAATCCGTACTGCAGAAATGATGGATACCCCCTGTATTATTTTTGTAAGAGGCAAAAGACCTGACCTTAAAATGATTGAAATGGCAGAGGACAGAGATATGGTTATCCTTTGCTCAGAGCTTAGCATGTTTACGGCCTGCGGTAAGCTTTACGAGGGCGGCCTGAGAGGGGGCATAGGTATATGACAGACAGCATAAAGCTTCACTATGCTGTGCCCGGTGACGATTTTACAAGAGCAGGCGCGGCTTCGGGTGACGTGAAGCGCAACCTTAAAAGCCTCGGCATCTCACCCGCTGTTATCCGCAACGTTTCGATTGCAATGTATGAGGGCGAAATAAATATGGTTATCCACGCAGGCGGCGGAGAAATTGATGTGGAAATAACCGAAAGTGAAATTATTATGACTCTTGCCGACAAGGGCCCCGGTATTGAAAATATTGACCTTGCCATGAAGGAGGGCTACTCAACTGCCCCTGATAACATCCGTTCACTCGGCTTCGGCGCAGGTATGGGTCTTCCCAACATCAAAAAATATACCGATGAATTTATCATCGATACAGCAGTAGGTGAGGGTACCACGCTTCACCTTAAGGTTTATATTCAGTAAAATATAACTATATTTTAAGGAAAGGAGACTTCGGCAAAATGATTTTCCATTCCGTTAGACTTGACGCGGATAAGTGTCAGGGCTGTACAAACTGCATCAAGCGTTGTCCTACCCAGGCTATCCGTGTAAGAAATAAAAAGGCATATATAATCTCTGACCGTTGCATTGACTGCGGTGAGTGTATAAGAGTATGCCCACACCACGCAAAAATAGCAGAAACCGAAAGCTTCAACGAGCTTATAAATTATAAATACAGAGTAGCTCTGCCTGCCCCCGCCCTTTACGGACAGTTCAATAATCTTGAGAATGTAGACTATGTGCTTACGGGCCTTAAAAGAATGGGCTTTGACAGTGTTACCGAGGTTTCAAAGGCTGCAGAGCTTATAAGCAGTGCAACACGCTCTATGCTTGAGGCAGGCATGCTTCAGAAGCCTGTTATTTCCTCTGCCTGTCCGGCAGTTGTAAGGCTTATAAGAACACGCTTCCCGAATCTTCTTAAAAATCTTCTGCCCCTGCACGCCCCTGTTGACCTTGCTGCAAAAATAGCAAGACAAGAGGTAAAAAAAGAAACGGGTCTTAGTGATGAGGAGATAGGTGTATTTTTCATTTCTCCCTGTCCTGCAAAGCGTACATCAATAAAGCAGCCCCTGGGCTACGAAAGCAGCGGCGTAAACGGTGCCGTTGCAATTAAGGATATTTATCCCGTGCTTGTGCAGACTATGGATAAGCTTGCCGTTGAGGAGCTTGAGCCTCTTACCGATTCAGGCATAATCGGTGTAAGCTGGGCGCAAAGCGGCGGTGAGGCTGCAGGCCTTCTTAAGGAGAGATACCTTGCTGCCGACGGCATAGAGAATGTTATAAACGTACTTGAGGAGCTTGAGGATGAAAAGCTCAATGACCTTGATTTTATTGAGCTTAACTGCTGCACAGGCGGTTGTGTAGGCGGTGTGCTCACCGTTGAAAACCCCTATGTTGCAAAAGCAAGAATTCAGCGTCTTCGTAAATTTATGCCCGTTTCCTGCAACAGCATCAGTGAAAGCTTTGATTTTGACAGCCTCGGCTGGACAACGGAAATTACACCGTCACCGGCTATGAAGCTTGCAGATAACGTTATAAAAGCAATGCGAATGATGACAAGGCTTCGTGAAATTGAGGAAACTCTGCCCGGCCTTGACTGCGGAATATGCGGTGCGCCCTCGTGCCGTGCCCTTGCAGAGGACATTGTAAGAGGCTATGTTGAGGAAACAGACTGTGTTTTACGTAAATATCAGATAGAAGCCGCCGACAAGGGCGAGGAATGGCTGCCTCTTCCCTTCAGAATGAAGGTAATGGGTGAAGAATCAGGCGAGGTGAAAAGCAATGACGGTTAAGCAGTTGGCACAAAAGCTTGAAATGAAAATTTTGTGTGAGGGTGACACGGAAAGGCTCTGTGAGGGCTGCTACAGCGGTGACCTTCTCTCCTGGGTAATGTCAAGAGCAAAGGAAAATGATATATGGCTTACGGTTATGGGTAACGTAAACTCAATTGCCGTTGCCGTGCTTACAGACTGCGCCTGCATAGTGCTTACGGAAAGCTCTGCCCTTGATGAGGACGCTAAAATCAGAGCACTTCAGCAGGGTGTTACCGTTTTGCAAAGCGACAAAAACGCCTATGAGCTGTCAGTGCTCATTTCAAAGCTGATATGAGAGTTTATTACGATTTACATCTTCACTCCTGTCTTTCACCCTGCGGTGACGATGATATGACGCCGTGGAATACGGTGAATATGGCAAAGCTTCTGGAGCTTGATATGATAGCCCTTACCGACCATAACAGCTGCGCTAACTGTCGCAGTGCAATGAGCGTCGGTGAAAAAATCGGAATTACCGTTGTGCCGGGTATGGAGCTTTGTACCGCCGAGGAGGTTCACTGCATCTGTCTTTTTGATGATATTGACAAAGCAGAGGAGTTTTCCTCTTACGTAAAAAGCACAATGCCTCCTGTAAAAAACCGTGAGGAAATTTTCGGTGCCCAGCTTATAAGAGACGGCGCCGACGGCATTCTCGGCAAGGAGGAAATTCTGCTCACTGTTGCCTCGGGTATAAGCATAGACAGTCTGCCCGAGCTTCTGAGTCAGTACGGCGGAGTGTGCTACCCTGCGCATATTGACAGAGAAAGTTACAGCATACTTTCATCACTCGGTGATTTTCCGCCGGAGCTTGAGGTGGGAGCCTATGAGCTTACGCCCAAGGCAGACCGGGACTTCTATATTGAAAATTATAAAAGCATAAGCGGCAAAAGGCTTATCCGTTCCTCTGACGCTCATTATCTTACGGATATGAGAGGAAGGGAGTTTTATCTCGAATTAGAGGAAAACAGCGCCAAGGCCCTTATTGAATATTTAAGAAACAACAGTAAAAAAGAGGTTTTACAAAATGAATGAAATTGAAAGAGCAGGCGAGCTTTTTCTTGAGGGCTTCAACTGCTCACAGTCGGTGTTTACTGCCTTTTGTCACCGTTTCGGTATGGACGAGGAAACAGCAAAAAAGGCTTCCGCAGGTCTTGGCGGCGGTGTAGGCAGAATGAGAGAGGTCTGCGGAGCCGTAAGCGGCGCAGCTATGGTGCTTGGCAGTGTGGCCTCGGCAACAAGCGGTGACGATGCCCAAAGCAAGGCAAAAAACTATGAGCTTGTTCGTGAATTTTCCGAGCGCTTTAAAAAAAGGCACGGTGGCACGGTAATCTGCCGTGAGATGCTCAAGCTTAATATACCAATGGAAAACACAGCCATACCCGAAAACCGTACGGCTGAATATTATAAAAACCGCCCGTGCCTCAAGGCTGTTGAGGATGCGGCGGAAATACTTTGTCAGATAATAAAGGAATATGAAAAAGGAGAAGTATAAAATGAATATTCTTATTGTAAACGGAAGCCCTAAGGGAAAATACAGTATCACATTGCAGACAGGCAAATATCTTGAGCTGCTTTACCCCGAGCACAAATTTGAGGTTATCCACGCAGGTCAGATTATCAAGCGTCTTCAGCGTGATTTTGCCCCTGCAAAGGAAATGCTTGAAAATGCCGATCTTGTTATCTTCTCTTACCCCGTATATACCTTTATTGCCCCTTCACAGCTTCATTACTTTATTGACCTTATGAAGAAGAGCGGCATTGATTTTTCCGAGAAATTTGCAACACAGATTTCAACCTCAAAGCACTTTTACGATGTAACTGCACATAAGTACATTGAGGATAACTGCTACGATATGGGCTTTAAGTATCTCAAGGGTCTTTCAGCAGATATGGACGACCTTTCAACCGAAAAGGGACAGCAGGACGCAGAGGAATTCTTCCGCCTTGTTCTCTGGCAGATTGAAAACGATTTTTACGAGCTTCCTCAGAGAGAGAAACGCAAGGTTAAAAAGCCCGTAAAGGCTACCTGTGACTGCGATAATATTGCAAAAAGCGGCGGCACCGTTGCCATTGTTACCGACGCAACAGCCGAGGATAAAAATCTTCTTGCAATGATTGAGCGCTTCAGAAAAAAGCTTTCACTCAACACAAAGGTTGTAAATATTTCCGAATTCCCCATCAAGGGCGGATGTCTCGGCTGCTTCAAGTGTGCCGTTTCAGGCGACTGCTTCTATAAGGACGGTTATCAGCAGCTTCTGCGTGACGAAATTCAGTCAAGCGATGCAATAGTTTATGCCTTTACAATAAAGGACCACTCAATGGGCCCACGCTTCAAGATGTATGACGACAGACAGTTCTGTAACGGTCACCGTACCGTTACAATGGGCGCACCCATCGGCTACCTTGTTAGCGGCGAATACAGCATTGAAAAGAACCTTCAGACAATTCTTGAGGGCCGTGCAGGTGTAGGCGGCAACTACCTTTGCGGTGTTGCAACAGACGAATTTGACCCCGACAGAGAGGTTGACCGTCTTGCAGGCACCCTTGCATATGCAGTCAAAAATAAGTACACCCAGCCTGCCGACTTCCTCGGTGTGGGCGGTATGAAGATTTTCCGTGACCTTATCTTTATTATGCAGGGTCTTATGAAGGCCGACCATAAGTTCTATAAGGCACACGGTCAGTACGACTTCCCGCAAAAGCAGATGCCGAGAGTTCTTGCAATGTACCTTGTAGGCAGCCTTATGGCAGTACCTGTAAAGGGCGGCAAGGCAAAGGCAAAGATGAGCCAGATGATGAACGAGGGTATGATTATGCCCTACCAGAAGGCACTTAAAAATGCCGAAAAGCGTGGCGCAGAGAAGAAGGCTGCGGCTGAAGAGAAGGAATTAGTTGAAGCAAAGTAATGTAAAGTTCTTTTGATTACTTTTCTTACAAGAAAAGTAATGCCTGACCGGCGAGGTCATAAATATGATATAAATCCAAACTCCCTGCAAGACAAAAGCTGTCTGACAGGGAGTTTTTGTTATGTGTCAATAAAAAGAGATACATCTGATTATATAATACCGCAAAATTTATCAAAAGCGCCAAAATCTTACAGATAGTAGTAAAAAATTATTTTCATAAGAAAAAACTTATCTTACAAAAATAAGAACGGGAAAATCCCGTTCTTGTTTTTTAGTGTAGCGATGTTTTTATGTTAAGGGGCGTTGCCCCTTAAAACCCTACAAGCTTTTAAAAAAGCTTGACCAAAACTTTTATTGTTTTATCTTAAGCTTGAGCTGTTATTCACAATTCCTGCGCCGTAAATGAAAAGCACATCCTGATTTGTAAACTCAACAAAATTGCCAACATTTTCCGAGGGGATATATCTTGTGTCAATAAGTGTTACCTTGCTGTAGCCGGGTAAAAGCAAGGGCGCAAGACTGCTTGTAAAGGAGTCGCGAAAAATAACAAGCTCCTTACCCTTTTCTCCCTTGGGATTATCGATTTCGATAATTGAAACGGCACCTGAAAGGAAAATATCATAGCGGTCAAGGGAGTCGCTTTTTGTTAAATCGTAAACCTTGGTTTCATTTTCGTTTTCAATGCTTTTTACGGTTGCAGACTCAATTTCACCGTTGGTAAGATAAATAAGCCTGTCAGCCTCAAGGGGGAGAGCAGACTGACCGTAGTAAACGCCGTAAAAATCACCCAAGTCCTTTTCGGTAAGCTTTTCAAGGGGCTTCATACCAAGCACATTTCTGATATAGTCTGCAACGGGTACAAGCTTTTCCTGCTTCCAGTGGCTGTCGGTGCTGTAGTAGCTTTCAGCCGAAAGAAGAGGAGCAACGTCTATTTTTGTAAATGCCTCGGGCAGGCTCTTTTCTGTAAGAGAGACAAGCTCTGCATAATCATAATGGGGATAAAGGGTGCCCTCGGCAAGGTAGGTGTTTTTATCAGGTATGATGCTGAAATAAGCCTTGCATTCCGTGTCCTTGAGATATGTCTCATAAATCGAGGTAAGCCTTGCTGTAAACTTATTTACAGAGGTCTTGCTTATCTTTCGGTCAAGCTTGCTTGCAGAGGAGTTGACGATGTAAATATCGTTGTTGTCCCTCTGGCCGAGCACGTCAAAATGAAAGCGTGCCTTCAGGGTACGGAAGCTGTCTCTCAAGGGGAACTGATCTGTAAGATAGGTTTCAAAATTACGCATAAATGAGCCGTTCCAAAGGCTTGAGGCCGTAATTTCGGGAAACTGCTGAAGCTTTCTTCTTTCCCATTCGGATATGTCACCGTCGGGCAGGGTGTAATGAGCAAGGGTAAAGCCGCCGATTACAAGCACAAAAATCAGGGTGATAAGGATGTTTTTGATTTTATACATAATACTGCCTCCTTAAAACCTGAAATATAAGAACGGGTTGAATGAGCCGTCAACAAGATAAGCCGTGCTTAAAATAAGAACTGCTGCAACGGTTATAACCTCGACAAGCTGAATAACGGGCTTTTTCTCTATCCTTGCAAAAAGCCTTTTGCAAAGGGGCGTTGCACCGATAATAGAAGCAACAAGAAGCACTGCATAAGAGGAGAGGTTGTAAAGGGTATCGTCACTTATAAGCGGCAGACCGCGAAGACCGAACATAATTGCAAGGTCGTCCTTTGCCATAGAAAAGGTTTCCGCATTGAAAAGCACAAAGGAAACAAGCACAAACAAAAGCACATAGCCGTGCTGAAAAATTGCGGGAAGTCTTTCAAGGTGCTTTTTAAGGAAAAGCTTTTCGATTATAAGCAGAATGCCGAAATAAAGTCCCCATGCCATATAGGTCCAGTTGGCACCGTGCCACAAACCCGTGAGGCACCAGACAACAAGAATATTGAAAATCTGCCTTTTTGTACCTGCTCTGTTACCGCCGAGGGGGATGTATACATAATCTCTGAACCATGAGCCGAGAGAAATGTGCCACCTGCGCCAGAACTCGGTAATGCTTTTTGAAATAAAGGGATAATCAAAGTTTTCAAGAAAGCGGAAGCCGAGCATTTTGCCCATACCTATTGCCATATCACTGTAGGCAGAAAAGTCAAAGTAAATCTGCAGTGCATAGGATACGGCATAAACCCAGGCAAAAAGCACAGAGGGCTCTGCACTTTCACGGTAGGCAGTACAAAGTGAGCCTAAAAGGTTTGCAATAAGCACCTTTTTGCCAAGACCCATAACGAATCTGCGTATACCAAGGGCAACATTTTCTGCCGAATGCTTTCTGTCCTTAAGGTCCTCAACAACGGTGGTGTAGCGGACGATAGGACCTGCAATAAGCTGAGGGAAAAGCACAATATAGGTAGCAAGGCTTATGAAGCTGCGCTGTGCCTTTACCGTTCCTCTGTACACGTCAACAAGATAGCTTAAGGCCTGAAAGGTGTAAAAGCTGATGCCTATGGGCAGTGCAAGCTTTAAAAGGGGAATATCAGCGCCCGTAAGGGAATTTACGGAGCCGAGAATGAAATCGGCGTACTTGAATATAGCAAGAAGCCCGAGGGGCACTGCTACCGAGAAACTCAGCAGCAGCTTACCCTTCGGGTCAGTACGTCGATTTTCAATTATAATACCTGCTGCATAGCAGAAGGCGATGGTGAAAACCATCAGCAGTGCATATTTAGGCTCACCCCACCAGTAAAAGAGAAGTGAGAAGATAAGGAGCACTGCGTTCTTTGCCTTCTTCGGTGCAACGAGATAAACGAGAAGCACCGAGGGAAGAAAGAAGTATAAAAACGGAATCGACGAAAAAACCATAATTAGCCTCTTGTAAGAACCTCGCCTGTAAGAACAGTTGCTACGTCTTCAACTGCAGCGCCTGTAACTGATTCAGCAAAAGCCTTAACCATACCGTCAGCAAGACCTTCTGCAAGGCTTGATGATGCCATTACGAGCATGATAACGTCGCCGTATGAAACAACGCGAAGCTGGTCAGCTTCAACGCAGATCCACTTTCTTGTGTTGATGCCCTCGAACATAGCCTTCTTGATTTCCTCAAGCTTTGCTGTGTCGTTTACTCTTGCAAGAACAAGTGAGTATGCCTGTGCGCCGATCATTGACTCTGAGAAGTAAGCCTCCTTGATGCCTACGTCGCCTGCGGGAGCAGCGTTGCCCTCAGCATCCTCCTGAATCTCACCGAGACCGAGGTAGCTGTTTACTGCATAAGCGTCTGTAAGGTCAATTTCTGTTGCGGGAGCAACCATAAACTCAACGGGCTGCTTTTCATACATTGCTGTAACAACGTCTGCAAGCTGACCCTCAAAGGTCTCAACCTTGCTGCCGCCACAAGCTGCGAAGCAAACGAGCATAATTACTGCGAGTGCGAGTGCTAAAACTTTTTTCATTTTTTGTCCTCCGATAAAATAATTTTTTTTGAAAGGTTTGCACAATATTTATACCCTAACAATTGGGCATATTTTATAACAAAATATTAAGCAAGTGTTAATTAAACACATACGGGGAGAGAATGTTGTAATTCAGTGTCGGGTATCGTCGCTGAAGCATTCACACCAGCGTGCCGAGAAGGAGGGCTTTTCGCCACCCTTGTAAAGATGTGAAAGGTCACCGAAGCTGCTGCAGGTGAAAATTGCCTTGCCCTTTTCTCTTTCCTGTGTCTGAAGCACCGTTACCGAAGTAGGAAGCGCAACGAAGTTGTGCCAGAAAATCATAGGTGAAACACTCATTATGTGAGAAAGTATAACTGCCTCAACACCAAAATGACAGAAAAGCACAACGGTATCGTGGTTTTCGTTTATAACGTCAAAAAGTCTGCCGTTATGTCTGTAGCCGTGCTTTTCAAGTATGCCGTCAATGCCCTCACATACCCTTTTGTATTCCTCGGGCACGTTACGGCTTTGCATAAGGTCAACACCCTGCCATTTTTCATAGCTGTAGTAGTCATCAATGGCTGTCCAGTATGAGGGCATTCTGTCCCAGCAGTGGGTCTTGCCCTTTTCGGGGTGGTCAACGGTGCCTCTGAACTCCTGAAGAAAGTCACATATCTCTGCCTTGCGCTTCATTTTTTTGAGTGTATATGAGGCGGTCTTTTTTGCTCTGCCAAGGGGTGAGCAGTAAAAGGCGGCGACGTCCAGCTGTGAAATACGGTTGGCAAGAAGCTTTGCTTCACGTATGCCCTTTGTTGTAAGGGTGTCAAGGGTATAATTAGGGTCACCGTGACGGATTATAATAAGCTGCATGGTTTCACTTCCTTAAATTTTGTCAAAGTATTCTGTTTTACTGCATACCGTGCCGAGAAAGCTGATAAAAGCCTTCTGATTTTCTTCGTTTTCAAAGCAGCTGACGGGTATCACAAAGCCTCTTATTCCGTCAAGATAAACATAGACATAGCAATTTTTTATAACGGCAATCTTGTCTATAGCTGTATACTTGATTTCACTTTTGTTGTCGGGTGCAATTTCCTTGAGATAATCGTCATAAAATTCAAGCACGGAATCGGCGGAGTAAGGCTTTTTCTCTTTTTTTAAAAGAGCCTTTACCTGGAATTTCACAACCCTGCTGTTAATTTTATCAAAGGCAAGAGCCAGAATTATAAACAGTACAACAAAAAAAACTGCTGCAGTTACAGAAACTGAATTTACACCCTGTGTGACAAAAATGTTGAGTGCACCGTAAATAAAAATGACAGCAACAATTATTTTTGACAGGAGTGCTGTCTTTTTAGTAGCAGGGGAGTGCTTTGCGGTAAATTCGTTGAAAAGATAATAATCCTCGTCGGTAAGCTTTACATTAAAGCTGAAATGCATAATATCACATCCTTGTTTTTAAAAAAGGGGCATCTGCAAGATGCCCCTGTGTGATTTGTGTACTGAGAGGGTAATCCTGTGCTCTCAGGCGCCCTTACTACTTAAATTACCACTTATTCTCTACGTATTCGCAGAATGCATACATATCCTTGATTTCAAGCACTGTGCCGTCGTCAAGGGTAACTGTGCCGTGCCAGTTGCCGTGTACCTGATGGGTATGCATACGCAGAATACCGAGATTAAGGTCTGAATGGTGGTCGAAGGTGGGGGTCATTGAAAGGTTGAAGCGACCGTCCTCTGAAACGAACTTCCACTCGTCCATAAACTTATCGGGCTTGGGGAATACCTCAACGTCAACTGCGCCGAACTTGTGAGCCTTGCCGTCGTAGAAGAGTGCAGTTTCTGTTGCGTTTGTCTCGTCACCGATAGCCCAGGTGATTTCAAAGCCGAACATATGCTTTTCACCGTTTTCGTCGGTGAGATATGTTGAGCCGTTACCCCAGTACCATACCATCTTGTGAGGTGTGTTTACACGGCCCCAGTCAAGAGCACAGAAGGCTGTTTCCTTGCTGAATTCGTAAACGTCGTCACCGAACTTGTAGTAGCCTTCACAGGGCATACAGTTCTGCTTTGTGGTCATAAAGTACTTGGTGGGGTCACCCTCAAAGGGAAGAACGGTTGTGATGTTTTCAAGACCGGGCATAATGTCCATGTCGAATTTGCATTCAACAATCTTACCCTTAAGGGGCATCTTGAAGTAAAGAGTTCTTGAGTCCTCTCTTGTATCAAAGTCAAATTCAGCCTTGCCGATTGTAGCGCCGAAACGGTTGGGAACGTCACCCTTTTTGGGAGGGATGTATTTGTTTCCGCCAAGGTAAAGCTGTGTTGCGTCTGCAATAACAGCACCTGCCTTAAGGTCAATAAGCTTTGCTGCAACATAACCGCCGATGCCGATATTTGCAAAGCTCAGCTGTACCATATAGTTGCCGTCTGCAACCTGATAGAAGTCCCATTCCTTTTTGCTTGTGGGATGACCCTTTTTGGTGTAATCTCTGTTATAGTCAAAAACGTTGTGTCTTGCCCAGCCCTTTGCAAGAAGAGTACCGTCAGAAGCAAGAAGAGGAGTTTCCTCGGTATATTCTGTCTGCTTTGACTTGCACTTCCAGTTCTTGTAGTTCTGGTAGGTTCTTAAGGTTTCTTTGCTCATAATATTTTCTCCTTTATGTAATATTCATACAATGTTATTTTACAACTTTATTAAAGCTTTTGCAATGGTTTTGGGATAATTATATTTATTTTGAATCATTCGCCCGAAGCTATAAAAGATAGCTCTTTGAAGCATTTTTGTGTCAGTGATATAAAACCAGCGACGAATAACGCTGTAACAAATGTAGGAAAAATTATAGCGGCGGCAGATTCACTGTTAAATATAAAGGCTATAAAAACGGAAGCGATAAGCAAGAATGAAAAGGGGTCAGGATAAATCCAACCGCTGAAGAAATCACCCTCATCGTTGTGTATTATTTTACCGTAAAACCGAACGCGAATAGATTGTCCTCGGCGGGAACTGCTAAAACCGTCTTCTTTGTCAGAGGACTGAAGATAAACACCTTTTATTATGTCACCGTTCTGAGTAAAGGAAAGTCCTTTGCTGTATTGAGTGAAGAACATAACAGTTTCCGGCTTATCATACATCATTGCGGTGTCAATGTTTTTACGAAACTGCTCTTCGCTTTTGCTCAGTCTGAAACAGAATCTTTGCATAATCTTCTCCTTATCTTCCTCGCATAATATCCCAATAGAATTTTAAATCTGCCTTGGTTATTCTTTCTTTTGTTGTTACTGCCGCATAAACGAAGCAACCGCAGAGTGCAAGCATAAAAATTCCGAGGTACAAAAAGCCTACACCCTCCTGCCGAAGCTTCTTTTGTGCATAATCAAAGTTTAGAATTTCCTTTTTGTCAGTTTTAAGCTCAACTATATAATTGTTGTCGGGGTTTATCAGCATGTGTAAAACAGTGCCTTCTTCAAGACAGTCCAGAGCTTTATATAAGTCTTTATTTACACATACGCCACAGATGAATTCCTTTTCACTTTTTTCAAAAAACAGTTCTATGTAGTTAATAGTGTTGATACTTCGTCTGAGCTTGGGTCCGTAGTCCTCTTCATAATGACTGTAAATAGCGCTTTTTTCTTCTGCTGCAGATTTTTCTATTGGTCCTTTGATGAAAAATGAGGTTGAAAAAACAATCGCCATAAAAAGACACAGCACTGCAAATATAACAGCAACCTG
>JBGVGP010000098.1:0-14910 GCA_045121735.1 Acutalibacteraceae bacterium | reverse complement strand
AAGGTCAGCGGGCTTTGAAGCAACAACAGTCTTAACAACCTTTGCTGCAAGCTCAACGAAGGGAGCACCCTTAGCAACGAAGTCTGTTTCGCAGTTGATTTCAACAAGTGCACCTGCGTTAGCATCGTTGTATGCTGCAACAACGCCTTCAGCAGCAACACGGCTTGCCTTCTTAGCAGCAGAAGCAAGACCCTTTTCTCTGAGAATATCAATAGCCTTGTCGATGTCGCCATCTGTTTCAACAAGAGCCTTCTTACAATCCATCATACCTACGCCGGTCTTCTCACGAAGAGCCTGTACGTCTTTAGCTGTAAATGCCATAATAAATTCCTCCTGAATTTTAAATAAAATTTTAAAGAAGCCCCGTCAATTTAATATAACGGGGCTTTAAATCAAATTATTCAGCAGCTACTTCTGCAGCTTCTGCAACGGGAGCGTTTGATTCGCCCTGTCTGCCTTCGATGATAGCGTCAGCCATTGCACCTGCGATAAGTCTAACAGCTCTGATAGCGTCGTCGTTACCGGGAATTACATAGTCAACTTCATCGGGATCACAGTTTGTGTCAACGATAGCTACGATGGGGATACCGAGCTTGTGAGCTTCTGCAACTGCGATTCTTTCTTTTCTGGGGTCTACGATGAAGAGTGCAGCGGGCTGCTTCTTCATTTCTGTGATACCGCCCATGAACTTTTCAAGCTTTTCGATTTCGAGGTTGAGCTTGATAACTTCCTTCTTGGGAAGAAGAGCAAATGTGCCGTCCTGCTCCATAGCCTTAAGCTGAGCAAGTCTCTTGATTCTCTTCTGGATTGTCTGGAAGTTTGTGAGCATACCGCCGAGCCAACGAGCATTTACGAAGGGCATACCGCAACGGATTGCTTCTTCCTTGATTGAATCCATAGCCTGCTTCTTTGTACCTACGAAGAGAACTTCACCGCCGTTAAGTGATACTTCACGGATGAATGAGTAAGCTTCTTCAAGCTTCTTCACGGTCTTCTGAAGGTCGATGATGTAAATTCCGTTTCTTTCAGCGAAGATGTATTCGCTCATTTTGGGGTTCCAGCGTCTTGTCTGATGACCGAAGTGTACACCGGCTTCAAGAAGCTGTTTCATTGATACTACTGACATTTTAATGTCCTCCTTAATGTTTTTTAACCACCGCAGGTTCAAAAGTATACGGCACTTCTCATGAAGCGAAACGGGCATACCAATCCCTCTGCGTGCGTTATCTGCGGTATTATAGCATAACTTTTTTCAAAATGCAATAGGAAATTGCAACTTTTTTCAATATTTTTTGCAATAAATTCAAGCCTTACGACCCGATACAATGTACTTCTCACTGTCCGAAATCATAACGTCTACCTTGAGGTAAGCTGCCATAAGCGCCGCCATATCCTCCTTACAGGGTAAATCCGTTGAAATCTCCTTTGCTGAGCCCGAGTGACATTTGCGAAGCTCCTCTTCACTTATTCCGTGAGCAACCGTAAGTCTGCCACCCTCTTTAAGATGAGAGGTAAGATTCATAAAAAGCTTGTCGGGACAGCTGAAATGAGGAAAGGCATTATAAATCATTATTGAATCAAAGCTTTTATCAAGGCTGCAGCATTGTGCGTCGTCACAGATGAAGTCAACCGTGGGGAATTTGCTTCTTGCGCACTCTATCATATTCGGAGAAATGTCAATTCCCGTAACCGAAGCGGCTTTTCTGTCAAGGTAATCTCCTATCAGGATGCCTGTTCCGCAGGCAACGTCAAGCACGTTACACCCTGCCCTTACCTCGGCAATATCGAGAATTGTTTTTATAACATCCTCCCTGCGCTCCTGATGCTCATCCCAGGAGGAAGCAAGCGAATCGAAAAAGTCGATTATCTTTTCCTTATCCATCAGCCTTCCTCCTTGCGTGCATTTTTAAAATGCAGCTCCTTCATTCCTTCAACCTCGTCACAAATAGGCTTAAGATTGCAGGTATCGCAGTCAAACTTAACGCTGTTCATAATATGGTTAAGTGCTTCTGTGATAGTGTTGCTCTTTTGCGCCATAGCTTCAGTCTCGGAATAATTGAACGAAGGGTCAGTCACAAAAAACACCTTAACAGCCTTAACCGAAGGAATTGCCTTGAATTTTCGGATAAGCATATTGCCTATCATTTCAAAGCTAAGCCCGTCCTTAACTGCGCTCCTTGAAACGCGGACACCCTCCTTGTGAGAGCGTGAAGCAGTTCTTATCATATAACCCTCGGGGAAGAAGTGATATTTTACATATTCAACCTTTCTTATAAGGTTATACAATTGCTGTTCATCATCCTTGTTTTCAAGCTGAACAATACAAACTCTTGCAAATTTCTGTTTTGAGGAAACAGAGTCAAGGTCAGGGCCGATAAGCACGATACCGTCCTCAACAGTCTTGCCTGTAATCATATTGAAGCCCGTACCGTCAAGCTCACAGGCGGTCTCACGCTGAAGAATCACCTTGCTGTACTCGTTCTCTTTCCAGGCTGTATTTGTATTGTGCAAATATGTTGCAGCGTCAAAATCCTTGCAGGAAGCTGTAAAATCGTTAATTAAAGAATCAAAAAATTCCATTACAGCTTTTTATCCTTTTTCATTTTGTCATAACGGTTTTTCCACAACCAATCATAAACAACTCTGATAAGCTTCATATCAAGATTGAACCAATAGATTGCAAACGTAACAGCAAACAGTGCAAAAATAACTGCAAGTATAATTAAAATTACATCCATATCAGTTCACCTTTGCAAGGCCTTTCTGTCGTGCGTATTCGGCAGCACCGAGCGCACCCATAAGCTGAGGGTCAGAATTGAGCTCAACAACCTTGATTTTAAGCACCTTTTCAATAGCGGCCTTAAGTCCGTCGTTTTTTGCGCATCCGCCTGTAAGGGTGATGCTGTCTGTAGCGCCTGCTTTTTTAGCCATAACAAAGCAACGCTTTGCAACTGCAAGCTGAATACCTGCCGCAATTTCATCCATAGGCTTACCCTCACCTACAAGAGAAATAACCTCACTTTCGGCAAAAACAGTGCACTGTGCAGTAATGGGAATTGTATTCTTTGCACCAAGTGAAAGCTTTGAAAACTCGGGAAGAGTCATTTCAAAGGCATTTGCCATTGCTTCATAGAATCTGCCTGTACCTGCGGCGCATTTATCGTTCATAGCAAAGTTTTTAACTGTACCGTCAGTATCAATTGAAATACCCTTAACGTCCTGACCTCCGATATCAATAATCGCCTTAACCTCAGGGTTTGTTACGTGAACACCCATAGCGTGACAGCTGATTTCAGAAATGTTTTCATCAGCAAAGGGCACCTTATTTCTGCCGTAGCCTGTACCGATAAGATATGTAAGCTCCTTTGCACTTTCAAGCCCGTCAATCTGTGCAACAGCGTCGCCGAGTGCAATTTCTGCGCTCTGTACAGGGTTGATTTTGCTTCTGTTAGTTACGTTGGCTGCAATTTTTCCGTTTTCATCAAGAATTACGCATTTTGTGTAGGTTGAGCCTACATCACATCCGCCAAAATATTTCATAGTCTTTCTCCTCCTTTACCAAGCTAAATCGTCTTCAAAATCTAAAAGTGAAGCGTCAAGAGGCTCTTCCTGCAATACGGTCTGCATATACTTGTTAACCTGATCGCGCATTTCTCTTCTTGAAATAGTGCGCGGGTCCATAAGGTCCTGACGTACCCAGATGAAGTTTATACCTCTTTCTCTTGCCTGATCGTCAAATATACCTGTAAGACCGTCCATACCCTTGCAGGAAATCTGGTCATACATAATAACGGTATCTGCGTTGTACTCTTCAACAATACGCCAGAGCTCATCAACAACATGACGGTAGCCGCCCTTTGTATGCTTACGCATAATCGAACGCTGATAAGTTTTTGCAAGGTCCCTAAGCGACTGCTCCTTATCCTCTATATCGATTTCAAGGTAAGAAATCATTGTTTCCATATCCATAACAACATTCATACCCCAACAGTTTTCAAGCCAGTTGGCAAAGTTGGTGTAATAGTTTGCAGGACAGGACCACACAACGGTTCTGTGACGCATATTCTTTGATACGGGAGTCTTTTTCTCGTATGCCTTCATCATAATTTTATTTACTTTTTTATCAACCTTAAGGAAGTTTTCGTTCGAGCCACCCGAAAGATTAAAGTAGTAAATTCTGTAAAGCCAGAATGCAGCACCTGTCATCTGAGGATAAGGTGTTTTGTTAATATCCCACTTCTGTCTTTCATATTCAAGCTGCTCGTTATACTGCTTCATTCTCTTGAAGTAAGCATCCCAATCAAACCTTTCACCGGTTTGCTCTTCAATGAACTTAATAAGAGATTTAATCTCTTCAACGGCGTATTCCTGTACATCCTCGCCGTCATAACGAAGAGGTATACCGAAGCAATGTGTCGGCAGATTAAGTCTTCTGTCAAGGAATGAGGAGTTCATAATCGAGCCGTCGCAGGGCATGTTTGTACCGATCATACAGCAGCCCATTTTAGGATAATCATCTTCAATTGCAACACCTGCTTCTGCGCTGGGAAGCGGACAAACGTCAGCAGGTACACCGAAGCTTTCGGTAACCTCAAGGTAAGGAGGTGTAATCTGCTGGTCAACCATTGATGAAAGGAAAATAGGAAGAGTCTGCAGGGGAATAGGAATAAGATTAGGAAAGCCTGTAAACACCTCATTGGGAACAATTTCATCCATAAGAACAATCTTCTTTGAAAGCTTGTTACCGGGATTGATTTTCTCATCAGCACGGAAGGATATATTAATAAGCTTTGTTGTGTGCTTTACAATCATATTGTAGTGAAGGTGCGCGATGCGAAGATGTGAGCCTCGAAGACCTGCAACGTGGCGATCAATAAATGAAGGAGTTGAAAGATAGGAAGCCATCCAACGGTATCTCCACAGACCCTTGACTGTTGAAACAGGAGCCTTGAGCACCATTTTTATCATATCCTTCCAGGTGACAAGCCAACGGTAATAGTCGTACATTGTATCCTTGAATCCACGCCATTCTCTGTGCCTGAGTATGGCGGTATGTTCTTTATAAAGCTTGCCGTAATTATCCATTCTCCTTCACCTTCCTTTCCTTCTGAATCTTTTTGATTTCAAGGCTTTCAACAAAAGCCTGCACTCGTGTACGAAGCTGACCCGAAGCCGAAGCTGTGTACTGACGGTCAACAGCGGCAGTAGGTACACCGTAATCGTTTGTCATAACATAAGAGGCAAGTGCTCTCTCATAGCCCCAATATTCGCAGAATTTAAGCTGCTCATACATAACGCCGTCAGCATTGTATTCATCAACAAGCTGCTTGACATAATCGCGCCTTTCCTGAACCTTTTCGTGGCTCATATAACGGGGGCACTGACTGGTTTTGAGGTAGTGCATACAAATCTGTGTAAGCACATCCTCCCCTTCCTTAATCATAATTTCCTGTCTTCCTGGAAGTGCACCGAAGCAATATCTGTCAGCAACAACAAGTGCACCGCTGTCTTCAATAAGTGAAGTAAATTCGGGATCATCCATCTCGGAGCCTACAACTACAATTTTTGCTCTGTAGTTTTTCTTAGCGTCAGGCTCTCTAGTTTTAAGCTCCTCGGCTGTTTCGCGAAGCTTAGGAAGAATAAGTGACTTGGGACAGCAATATGTAATAAGGTTGAGCACATGGTATTCATAGCCTGTGATTCTCGGGTTATCCTCTTTTCGGTAGTTGCCGATTTCGGTCATAAGTCGGCAGACCTCATTATGCTCCTCTACGGATTTAAGAAGCGCCTCATCAGAGGTATCAACGCCGTAAACAGAAGCGAGCTTATCAAGTATATGGGTCCTTGTCTGTGTTACATAGTGCTTAACTGTATGAGACTCGATTTTAAAGGGCATATCTAAAAAGGTTACAAAGAACTTGTCCTCGGGAACAAGGCTAAGAAGCTCAAAATGCTCGGCTGTTCTGTTCATTTCAGAACAGGTTTCCGATGCAAGAAGAGCGTTAAGAAAGTTATAACCGCCTTCAATTGCTCTTTCGAGTATAGCCTTTGAATAACCGCAAAGGAAATTACTCATATAATAGGTTGCAATATCCATTGAGCCTGTTCTGGGTGCACGAAGTCTTACAGAAAAGCAGTTTCCGCAGTTAAGAAGAACCTCGGGAATGTGGTAGCAGGTATAGCCTAAAGCAATACCGCCGTCGTTCTTAGCCTTCTGTACAAGGTCATTATTAGCTTCCTGTAAAAGCTTTTCAAATTCATAAAGATGCTTTAAATCCTTCATAGCCTTCTCCTTTACAGTATTTCAAGCTCAGTAAGAGCCTTTTTAACACCCTTGACAACGTTTGAATCCTGAGGCAGCTTTGTAATATCCTTACCCTCAATATCAAAAATTGTGAGATTTTTATCATTTTCAATATATGAAAGCACAGGTATACCGTTGGTATTTATGTGCGATATAACGCTCTCATCGGGAAGTCGGTTTACAATTGCACCGATTTTTTTATACATAACAAGCTCATCGGCAACAGATTTAATGGTTGAAATAACCTGTGTACCCTTTTTACTTGCGTCAGTTACAAAAAGAAGATGTGTAACCTTTTCCATTACACGGCGGTTAATCTGCTCTACACCTGCTTCACCGTCAATTACAACATAGTCAAAATCAGCAGAAAGGATGCTGATAACCTCTTTGAGATAAGCGTTAATTTTACAGTAGCATCCGGCACTTTCGGGTCTTCCGACAGCAATAAAGGCAAAGCCGTCAGTTTCAACAAGAGCATCGAAAATCTTGTATCTCGCATCACCTAAAAGCTCAATCGCAGCCCTTGTGTTGCCGTCCTCAACGGTAGAAACAATTTCTTTTCTTATGTCGTCGATAGTGGTTTCAACCTCAATACCCAATGCAGTTGAAAGACCTACCGCAGGGTCTGCATCAATAGCAAGTATTCTTTTGTCGGGATAGCATTCTGCAAGAAGCTTTACTATTGCGGCAGAAATCGAAGTTTTGCCGACACCGCCCTTACCTGAAAGAGCAATAATTGTTGCATTGTTTTCCATATTTTTCTCCTTAACGCTTTTTAAAAATACTTCTTTGCTTTTCGATTATCCTCTTTCTTGCCTGCGCTTCAGCTTCAGTGTCAATAAGATAATCAAAGCCGTTAAATATAAGCACATTCCCCTCTTTTAATCCTTCAGGAAGAAGCTTGGTGCTTACCTCGATATGACTCATATCCTCCTTTTCAAGAACAGCAATATCCTGATAAATTCTTTCAACCGTAAGCTTCATCAGCCATCTATCCTTTCAAAGGTGTTTTCTTCTAATCTGTAAACAATGTCACCCGAATAATCGGTGCGCCAATATTCGATTTTATTTTCAGTAAGATAATCAATAATTTCGTCGTGAGGATGTCCGTAGGAATTTTCCTTACCGCAGGAAATAACAGCCTCCTCAGGGACAACCTGCGCTAAAAAATCAGTGTGAAGTGCAGTTCTGCTGCCGTGGTGAGACATAAGAAGAATTTCACTTTCAAAATTGCCGCCCTGCGAAAGACAGCTTCCAAGCTCTCTTTTCTCTGCATCGCCGGGAACGAGAACATTGGTATCTCCTACGGAAATTCTGCATATAGCTGACATATTGTTAAGGTCACTCACCTGCTCAACAGGACCGAGAACCTCTAATGTTATATCACCTAAAGTATAAACGTCGCCAACCTCACAGTAGGAAGCAGTGATTTCCTCTTCAATAATTGAATCGAGAAGACGCTCATAAACCTTTGTTGTCGGCAGATTTTTCTCGTCAATCTCGGGCATAAGGATTTCTTTTGTCTCAATATCCTTCAACACCTTCGGTAAGCCGCCTATATGGTCTGAATGAGGATGAGAGGCAATAACATATTTTAAGGAATCAATGCCACAGGAGTTAATATATTCCGCAACGTAAGCACCGTAATCCGATTCGCCTGCATCGATAAGTATAGCCTCATCGCCCTGCTGAATAAGCGTTGATGAGCCCTGGCCGACATCTATTACGTGAAGATAAACCTCACCGTCAACGTAAGAATTGACGCTTTCGGGCATAAGACCCATATTCTGTAAAATTGCAATAACGGCAAGCAATATTGCCAATATAGCCGCTGACAAACTTTTACCCGACATTTTATTTCCTCTTTTTGCCATATTTGTTATTCCTTGAAGCCTTATACTTCGTGTTGCTGTTTTTAAAGCTGTTATTCCTGAAATCTGACTCAACAAGGCATTTATCACCCTTACCTATGAGGTCATATCTGCCTGCCTTCTTCAGTGCCTTGATAATAACTTCCTTGTTTTTGGGATTATAATACTGCAGCAAAGCTCTTTGCATTGCTTTTTCTTCGGGGGTTTTAGCTACATAAACCTCTTTCATTGTGTATGGGTCAAGACCCGTGTAGAACATACAGGTTGACACTGTACCCGGTGTGGGGTAAAAATCCTGCACCTGCTCGGGACGGATATTTCTCTTTTTAAGAAAAAGTGCAAGCTCAATTGCCTGCTCAAGGCCTGAGCCCGGATGAGAAGACATAAGATAAGGAAAGAGATATTGCTCCTTACCTGCCCTTTTGCTCAGTTCAAAGTAACGCTTTGAAAAATTAACGTAGGTGTCAATATAAGGCTTACCCATTTTTTCAAGCACCATCGCCGAGCAATGCTCGGGAGCAACCTTAAGCTGTCCGCTTACGTGGAAGCGTATAAGCTCCTTGAAAAAGGTTTCATCCTCGTCACGAAGCATATAGTCATATCTTATGCCGGAACGGATAAACACCTTTTTAACCTTATCGAGTGACCTTACACTACGCAAAATATCAATATATTCACTGTGGTCAGCCTTAAGTGCGGGGCAGATTTTAGGGGCAAGACACTTTTTTCCCTTGCAAAGACCAAGCTCCTTCTGCTTTTCGCAGGAGGGCTGACGGAAGTTTGCGGTAGGGCCGCCGATATCGTGTATATAGCCCTTGAAATCAGGCATTTTTGTAATAAGCTTTGCCTCTTCAACAATTGAAGTCTTGCTTCTGGAGGTTACGTAGCGTCCCTGATGAAGCGCAATTGAACAGAAATTACAACCGCCGAAGCAGCCTCTGTTATGAATAATTGAGAAGCGTACCTCTTCAATTGCGGGAACGCCCCCCTCTTTTTCGTAAGAGGGATGGTATGTTCTCGTAAAGGGAAGAGCGTAAATCTCATCAAGCTCTTCAGTAGTAAGCGGTGCCATAGGAGGATTCTGCACCAGCATTTTGTTGCCGTGACGCTGCTTGATGATTTTACCTCTTATATGATCCTGCTCATCCTGCTGAATTCTGCAGGAAATTGCATATTCCTTTTTGTTTTTTACAACATTTTCGTATGAGGGACATTCGGCACCTGTAAGCGGAGTTTCCGTAACATCACAGGCATAGCACGTGCCCTTAATATCGCGAAGCTGTGAAATATGCTCGCCGTTTCTTAAGCGTTCGGCAATTTCAACAGTCTGCTTTTCACCCATACCGTAGGAAATGAGGTCTGCCTGCGCATCAAAAATAATGGAACGGCGGATTTTATCGTCCCAGTAATCGTAATGGGCAAAGCGTCGCAGTGATGCCTCAAGGCCTCCGATAACAACGGGAACATCACCGTAAGCCTCACGTATTCTGTTACAGTAAACTATAACGGCTCTGTCCGGTCTGAGTCCTGCCTTACCACCGGGTGAATAAGCATCATCACTGCGCTTTTTCTTTGCGGCAGTATAATGCGCTACCATTGAATCGATATTACCCGATGAAACGAAAAAGCCGAGTCTTGGGCGTCCGAATTCCTTGAAGGCATCGGCTGAACGCCAGTCAGGCTGTGAAATTATGCCGACAGTGAAGCCGTTATTTTCGAGAACTCTGGAAATTATGGCAGGGCCGAAGGAGGGGTGGTCAACATATGCATCACCGATGACGTAAACAAAGTCAACCTCGTCCCACCCTCTTTCAAGAGCATCTTTTTTTGTTAAAGGTAAAAAGTCTCTGCTATCCATTGTAACTCCTTATACATACTGCGGATAATTAGTCTGAAAGCACATCGTAATCCTCTTCGGCTTTCTCTCCTCGTGCCTTCATCTCAAGGAACTGTGCTCTTGTAATAAGCACCTTTCTCGGCTTATTGCCCTCGGCGGGACTTACATAACCAAGCTGCTCGAGCTGGTCCATAATACGTGCCGCTCTTGCATAGCCGACGGAAAGCTTACGCTGAATGACCGTGGTTGAAGCAGAGTTAAGCTCTGTAACAACATTCATTGCATCTTCAATAAGTGCATCAAGCTGACTGTCCTCACCATCTGCACCGCCTGAAGTGCTACCGCCCTTCTTCTTACTATCGGCAGTTGCATTCTTTTCAATTTCCTGCATAATATCGTCATCGTATGAGACAGCACTTTGATTTTTAATAAAGCCGACTATCTTTTCAATTTCACCGTCAGAAAGGTAAGCGCCCTGAATTCTCACGGGCTTAGAAACACCCACGGGATTAAAGAGCATATCACCGTTACCGAGAAGCTTTTCTGCACCGACGCTGTCAAGAATTGTTCTTGAGTCAACCTGTGAGGAAACGGCAAGTGAAAGACGTGAAGGTATGTTTGCCTTGATGATACCTGTAATAACGTCAACAGAGGGACGCTGTGTAGCAACAACAAGGTGCATACCTGCGGCTCTGGCCTTCTGCGCAAGTCGGCAGATAGAGTCTTCAACCTCTTTAGGTGAAACCATCATAAGGTCATTAAGCTCATCGATAAATATTACTATCTGCGGCATAAATGGAAGCTCGGGATGCTCAAGAATATAGTTGTTATATGACTTGATGTCTCTCACACCGCATGTTGAGAAGGTCTTATATCTTGAATCCATTTCACCAACAGCCCAGGCAAGTGAGCCTGCAGCCTTTCTTGCATCTGTAATAACAGGTACAAGAAGATGAGGAATGCCGTTATATACGCTGAATTCAACCTGCTTAGGGTCAATCATAAGAAGCTTAACCTGCTCGGGTGTTGCGTTGTAAAGAACACTCGCTATCATACAGTTAAGGCAGACGGATTTACCGGAGCCTGTTGTACCCGCAATAAGAAGATGGGGCATCTTTGCAAGGTCCGTGCAACGGATATTACCTGCAATATCCTTACCGAGTGCAACGGTAAGAAGCTTACCCTGACTGTCCTTGTATTCCTTTGAGGAGATAACCTCACGAAGGGTTACCATTGAGCTGTTTTTGTTAGGCACCTCAATACCGACAGCAGCCTTATTGGGAATAGGCGCTTCGATTCTTACGTCGGTTGAAGCAAGACCGAGAGCAATATCATCGGCAAGGCTTGTAATACGGCTGATTTTAACGCCGGGAGCCGGTGAAAGCTCATAGCGTGTAACAGAGGGACCTCTTGAAGCGCCGATAAGCTTTGTTTCAACACCGAAGCTCTTAAGAACATCTACAAGCTTTTTGGCAGTAACGCGCATTTCAGCCTCACTGTCAAAGTCAGCACCGAAGGAAGGCTTATTAAGAAATTCAATACTCGGAAGCTTATATGCCTTTTGCACCTTTCTTGTTTCCTTGTAATTTTTAACCTCTGACTTTGTTTTTTCAAGCTTTGTTTCAGCGTCCTTTGCAGCTTCCTTTACAACCTTTTTGTCGTTATCCGAAAGCTTAACATCGTCAGCTGTCTTTGTATCAGCAGCAGGTGTCTCGTCCTGTACCAAATCGTCATTGTCTTCAATTTCTTCAAAATCATCAGGCAAAGCATTCAAATTCTGTGAAGAATAAGAGGTGCCCGCACCACCCATTGAAATAAGGTCTGCCGCAAAGGGCTTTGCAGCCTTTTCTTTTACAGCTGCAGCCTGTGGCTTTTCACCCTCGGGATAAGTAAACACATTGTTCTGCGGGAAAATATGATTTTTAACCTTTCCTGCAATGCTGCTCTCCCTACTGCTTATAGGGTCATATTCAATTTCAGTTTCGTTGAAATCAAAAGCATCCTTTTCGAAAACATCTGTATCTGTAAGCTTGACAGCACTCTCGGTAGCAATTGCAGAAAGAGAAACAACAGGCTTTTCCGCTTCAAAGCTATCGTCACTGTCAAGGTCGAATTCTTCTTTTTCTTCTTCCAGATCCTCAAGACCGAGCTTTTTCTCCATTCGTGCCTGCTTTTTATCAAATCTCTCACGCTTTTTTTCATCGGCACGGATTTTTCTCTGCTCATTGGAAAGCTCAAGCCTGTCCTTGCTGTGCAAAGCCATTTCCGAAAGCTTATCGCCGAGAAGATTTATATCCGTGTTAAGGTAAAAGAAAAGGCTGACAAGAAAAAATACTATAAGCACAATAAATGCTCCGGCTTTACCGAACAAGTGAAGAGGTGTACCGCCGAACAATGCGCCGAGTATACCGCCCGAAGCCTCAAAGGTGCCCATTCCGAAATCCCAACCGCATTCAGCGGCCTCAATAAGCTGATTCTTCCATTCATCAAAGCCACCTTTATTAACACCGAAGTTAAAAAGATGTACAATACCGCAAAAGCTTGCAGCAAGCGAAAAGCCTGACAGATTAGTAATAAGCAAGCTTCTTTTTAAATTTTTAAGACAAAGGCGTGCACTTACGGCAATAACCTCGGCAACTATAAGATAAAAACCGAGACCAACGCAGGAAAATAAGCCTGCTCTGAACTTCTGCCAGATGTTATAGCCGGGGATAAATGCAAAGCACACAAGAAGAAAAGATGCAAAAATGTAGCTGAACATTATTGCATTTGCATGCTTTTGAAAAAAGGTAAGCTCCAACTGCTTATTTTTGCCTACCTTCTTTACAGATGATGTCTTCTTTTTGTTTTTTGTGTTTTTGCTACCGGTCTTTGATTTTGTGCCGGTAGATTTCTTTTTATTCTCTGCCATGAAAACGCTCTCCAATTATTTAATAAAGAATGAAATCAAGATAATGAAAACGCCGAAAACTACTGAATATATGCTGAAGAAAGTAAATAAACGGCGGATATTAACCTTTAAGGTAAGGTTAACTATAAGCTTCGCGGCAATTGCAAAAACAACAATTCCTATTAAAAGCTGTACGGGGTCAAAAAGAATTCCGGAAATAAGAGTTCTGATTATTTTAACTAAGCTCACCGCGAACATTGACGGTGCAAGATAAATATAAAGCTGACCTACAAGACTCTTTGAGCCTATATCACTGATAAACAAATTCACCGCACCCGAGGCTATATGTGAAAAGCCGGGTATTATGTAGCAGGGAAGCTGATAAAAGGACATTCTTAAAACTGTTTTTTTATCGACGGCTCTTCTTAAGGTGTTTCTTGATTTCAAGGTGTACCACATTGCAACAAGAAGCACGGCAGCTGTTGTTATACAGGCAAGTCCTGCAAGAAGAAGTCCGTTTACATTAAGAAATGAATCGGCATAATCTATAAGAAGCTTCTGCTTTGAAACGGGTATATAAAGCAGAACTGTAGGCAGTAATGAAAAAATAACATTCTTAACGAAATACTTTTTATCCTTTACCTTATCTGACCCGGGAAGTGACTCGGGCTTTATAGCAAGTCTGAAGCCTCTTGAAACGGTTTTTCTGAATGAAAAAAGAATAATCAATGAGAAAACAAGCATAAAAACATTGTATAATAACGACAGAAATTCAACGTCAGCTGAAAGTCCTGTGGTAATAGCAAAAAAGTTAAAATGTGCAGCTGAAGATACCGATAACGGCGCCGTAAAGCCTGTTATGAGCGCAACAATTGCAGTTTTGATATATTCAATCATATTTTTACCTCCAACGGAATAAACGTAAATATAAATATACATTGTAGATTATAACACACATTTATAAAAGGAACAAGCAAAAACAGAAAAAAAGCCGAAAAAACACGTAGCTTTTTCGGCTTTTTAATATTAATTTTCAGAAATCTCATTATCCTGTGCTGAAGCCACTTCTTCAATAGCCTCAACTACAGTTTCTTCTACTGTTTCATCAGTATTTTCACCGTTCATAAGCTTCTTGAAGGTGTCACCGTCAAGCTTTTCGTGAGCGATAAGATATTCAGCAACACATGTAAGCTTATCAAGGTTTTCAGTGATAATATCAGCGCATCTGTTGTAGCAATCGGATATAATCTTTTTAACCTCGTTGTCAATATCTGATGCAACTGACTCTGAATAGTTGCGAACACTGCCGTAATCCTTACCGAGGAATACCTCGTGGTCTCCGCCGCCGTAAACAATAGGACCGAGACTGTCACTCATACCGTAGCGTGTAACCATTTTACGGGCAATGTCTGTTGCTCTTTCAATATCGTTTGAGGCACCTGTAGAAATATCGCCGAGAACCTTCGCTTCAGCAACTCTACCGCCGAGAAGAACAACGATATCATCAAGCATATCCCCTCTTGCACGGTAGCTCTTATCCTCAGCAGGAAGAGACATTGTGTAACCGCCTGCCATACCTCTGGGAACGATTGAAACCTGGTGCACGGGGTCCTGACCGGGAAGCATATAGGTTGCAAGAGCGTGACCGGCTTCGTGGTAAGCAGTAAGCTTCTTTTCCTTGTCACTGATTTTCTTGCTCTTTTTCTCTGTGCCGACAACACACTTGATAGTGGCTTCTTCAATTTCCTCCATAGTGATTGACTTCTTTTTGCGTCTTGCAGAAAGAAGCGCAGCTTCATTAAGAAGATTTTCAAGATCAGCACCTGTAAAACCGGCGGTTGACTGTGCAATCACAGAAAGCTTCACATCGGGAGCAAGAGGCTTATTTCTTGCGTGAACCTTAAGAATTTCCTCTCTGCCCTTAACGTCGGGATAACCTACTGTAAGCTGACGGTCAAATCTGCCGGGTCTTAAAAGAGCAGGGTCGAGTATATCGGGACGGTTTGTT
>JBGVGP010000097.1:0-5149 GCA_045121735.1 Acutalibacteraceae bacterium | reverse complement strand
ATGTTAAGACCGAGTCCTTTTTTTGAGTAGAAAAGGTCTGCGGCGCTTTGGGTAAGCTCATCATTCCAACCAAGCCTGTGCGCCCACCAACAAAGACTTGTACCCCATCCTTGAAAAGGACGGGGTGCGAGTGATGATTTTTTTAAAATCACAGTATCCATAATTATTTCATCATGCCGTAAAAGCCGTTTTCGTCAAGAAGGGTAACACCCTTTTCGATAAGAGCCTTTGCAGCAACGTCGTTATCGGCAACACGGAGGATAACGTAAGCCTTCTGTGTGTCTCTTGAAATGAAGGCATACATATATTCAACGTCGATGCCTGCATCTGCAAGAATGCGCATAGGCACGGAGAATGCACCGGGTGTATCGTCAATACCTACGGCGATAACGTTTGTGATAGAAACGGTGAGACCTGCTTCCTTGAGAGCAAGTGCTGCTGACTCGGGCTTATCAACGATAAGACGGAGAATACCGAAATCTGTTGTGTCTGCAATAGAAAGAGCACGGATATCGATACCTGCAGCTGCAATAGCCTCGGTAATTTCAGCAAGTCTGCCTGCTTTGTTTTCTACGAAGATGGAAATCTGCTTGATAATCATAATGTTTTCTTCCTTTCTTATGTTATTGGATTTACAGGAGGTAGCCTTTTGATGCCGAAGGCATCTCCTGACTACTGACTCCTGGCTACTGACTACTTAAATCACAGCTTTCTGTTATCAATAACTCTCTTTGCCTTACCTTCTGAACGGGGAAGGGAGCCGGGAGCCATAAGACGAACCTTTGCGTGAATATTAAGTGTTGACTGAAGAGCTGCTTCAATCTTCTTCTCTTCTGCCTCAATACCCTTGACTGTGTCAGAGAACATTTCGGGATTCATTTCAACCTGAACCTCCATTGTGTCAAGCACACCCTTACGGTCAACGATGATAAGGTAGTTGGGGTTCATATTGAGTGAAAGAAGAACATGCTCAACCTGTGAGGGGAATACGTTGATACCGCGGATGATAAGCATATCGTCGCTTCTTCCTCTGGGCTTTTCCATTCTTACGGTTGTTCTGCCGCAGGAACACTTTTCTCTTGTAAGAGCACAGATGTCTCTTGTACGGTATCTTATAAGGGGAAGAGCCTCCTTGCCGATGCAGGTGAAAACAAGCTCGCCGTACTCACCGTCGGGAAGAACCTCGCCTGTGTCGGGGTCAATGATTTCGGGGTAGAAGAAGTCCTCACATACATGTAAGCCGTTCTGGCATTCACAGTTGTAGGAAACACCGGGACCGGCAATTTCTGAAAGACCGTAGATGTCGTAAGCCTTGATGTCAAGAAGCTCCTCAATCTGCTTTCTCATTTCGTCTGTCCAGGGCTCTGCACCGAAGATGCCTGCACGAAGCTTGAGGCTTTTGGGATCAATGCCCATGTCACGGATTGTTTCACCGAGGAACATAGCATAAGAGGGTGTACAGCAAATGATATCGGATTCGAAATCCCGGAACATCTGAATCTGACGGTTGGTGTTACCTGAGGAAGCGGGGAGTGCAGTTGCACCGAGCTTTTCAGCACCGTAGTGAAGACCGAGACCGCCTGTGAAAAGACCGTAGCCGTAAGCAACGTGGATGATGTCATCCTTCTTACCGCCTGCAGCAGAGATTGCTCTTGCTGCGCCCTCAGCCCATACATCAATATCAGCCTTTGTATAGCCTACAACGGTGGGCTTACCTGTGGTGCCTGATGAGGCGTGAATTCTTACAAGGTCATTTTTGTCAACGGCAAAAAGTCCGAAAGGATAGTTGTCACGAAGGTCTGTTTTAACGGTAAAGGGAAGCTTTGAAATATCGTCAATTGAGTGGATGTCATCGGGAGAAACACCTGCTTCGTCAAGCTTCTGCTTGTAGAAGGGGACATTATCATAAGCATTCTTTACCATTTTGATAAGTCTTGCTGACTGAAGTGCACGAAGATAGTCTCTTGACGCGCATTCAATCTCGGGGTTGTAGATTGGCATTGCAATCATCCTTTCTGTTTACTTGGTATATTTCCGTTTATTTTGCGTTATAACCTGACTCAAATGCCTTGAGATTGGTTTCGGTTGTTTTGGGGGGAACTGTGGATTTTATTGTTTCAATCCAGGTTTCCTTATCAATGCCGAGATAGGGTACTGCAGCACCTAAAAGCACTATATTTGCACATTTTGCAGTACCTGCCTCAAGTGCAAGTGAAAGTGCATCAAGGGAAACAAGGTTGATATCCTTTTCCTTGATTTTATTGAGAATTTCCTCGGGATATTCTGCCTTACCCATAATTACGGGCATGGGGTCAATACGCTGGGTGCTTGAAATAAGCACACCGCCCTTTTTGAGGTATGAAAGCCATCTTGCGCTTTCAAGCTGCTCAAATGAAATGATAATATCAGCCTCACCCTTTTCAATAACGGGGGAGTAAACCTTTTCACCGTAGCGTACATATGTAACAACACTGCCGCCGCGCTGGCTCATACCGTGAACCTCACTTACCTTTACGTCATAGCCTTTTTCCATAAAGCATCTGCCCATAAGCTTTGAAGCAAGGAGTGTACCCTGTCCGCCAACGCCGACAATAAGAATATTTTTAGTTTCCATCAGTTGGTACCTCCTTTGATAGCGTCAAATCTGCAGGCCTCGGCACATACACCGCAGCCTACACACTGGGTAGAATCGATAAGTGCAATACCCTTGCCGTCTGCCTTCTTACCTGTTGAAAGTGCGGGACAGCCTACATTGAGGCAAGCCTTACAACCGACGCATTTATCCTCGTCAATAACAACGGGTGCAGAGTGCTTAACGCTCTTTAAAAGTGCGCAGGGACGGCGTGAGATGATGAGAGAGGGCTCTTCCTTTTCGAGCTCTGCCTTTACAGCGGCCCTTGTAGCCTTTACGTCAAAGGGGTCAACAACAACCACGTTTTTAAAGCCTACTGCCTTTGCAAGTGCCTCAAGGTCAACGCTGACGGTGGGGTCGCCCTTGATTGTAAGGCCGTTTGCAGGGTTGTTCTGATGACCGGTCATACCTGTGATGGAGTTGTCAAGGACAATAACTGTTGAAATGCCCTTGTTGTATGCAATGTCTATAAGACCTGTGATACCTGAATGGATAAAGGTTGAGTCGCCGATGACTGCAATACTCTTTTTAGCCTGCTCGTTGCCTCTTGCAGTGTTGAAGCCGTGAAGAGCACTTACGGATGCGCCCATGCATACACAGCTGTCAATCATTGAAAGGGGAGCCTGTGCGCCGAGTGTGTAGCAGCCGATATCACCGCTTACGTAAAGTCCCATACCCTTGAGTGAGTAGAAGAGACCTCTGTGGGGACAGCCTGCGCAAAGCACGGGCGGACGTGCGGGAATTTCTTCGTCGAAGCAGTCAAAGTCTGCCTTTTTGTCTGTAAGAGCGTCAAGCACTGTCTTGTGCGAAAATTCACCGAAAATGGAGAAAAGCTCCTTGCCTTTTACCTTGAGACCGAGCTTGATGCAGTGTGTTTCGATAATATCGTCAAGCTCTTCAATAACAACAAGCTCGTCAACCTCTGCGGCAAAGTCCCTGATAAGCTTTACGGGCAGGGGATTTACCATACCGAGCTTGAGGTAGCTTGCGTTTTCGCCCATTGCTTCACGTGCATATACGTAAGCAGAGCCTGCAGCAATGATACCGAGCTTTTTAGAATTCATTTCAACCTTGTTTATGCCAAGCTCAACAGCCTCGGTGTCAGCAAAGTCAGCCATTGCCTTGAGACGGTTTTCAACCTTAACGTGAGCACCTCTTGCCATAGCAGGCATCATAACGTTTTTCATAACGTCCTTTTTGTATTCCTTTACGGGAATATCTGCTCTGTCATTAAGCTCAACTATTGAACGTGCGTGAGAAATTCTTGTGGAAAGTCTCAGAAGCATAGGAGTGTCGAAGCGCTCTGAAAGGTCAAATGCAAGCTTTGTGAAAAGGCAGCATTCCTGTGAGTCGGAGGGCTCGAGCATAGGTGTTTTTGATGCGATAGCGTGGTGGCGTGAATCCTGCTCATTCTGTGAGGAGTGCATGCCGGGGTCATCTGCAACGGCACATACCATACCGCCGTTAACACCGATGTATGAAGCAGTGTAAAGAGGGTCCGCCGCAACGTTGAGACCAACGTGCTTCATAGCGCAAAAAGCTCTTGCACCGCCTGTAGCAGCACCGAAGGCCACCTCGAAGGCTACCTTTTCGTTAGGTGCCCATTCGCTGTACATTTCGTTATATTTACTTGCAAATTCGGTGATTTCCGTGCTGGGAGTGCCGGGATATGAGGAGATTACGTTAACGCCTGCCTCATAAAGGCCTCTTGCAACGGCTTCGTTACCGAGCATAAGGGTTTTGTTCATTTTTATTGCTCCTTTAGTTTACTGATTCCTTAAATCGAGAATACGCTTCGCCTTACCTGTAAAGCGTTCTATTGTCTTGGGCTCAACAAGTGTAACCTTGATTTCGATGCCGAGGATAGCCTTGATTCTGTCATGAATGTTCTTACGAAGCTTTTCAAGCTCACCGTAAATCTCAAGAAGTGAAGCGTCAATAAGCTCAACACGTACCTCAAGGGTATCGGAGAAGCCTTCACGGCGTACAACAAGCTGATAGTGGGGGCTGATTGAGTCAATGCCGATAAGTGCTGATTCAATCTGTGTGGGGAATACGTTTACGCCGCGGATTTTAAGCATATCGTCACTTCTGCCGATGATTTTTGACATTCTTGCAGTTGTTCTTCCGCATTCGCATTTTTCGTAGTTGATGTTTGTGATATCCTTTGTTCTGTAACGGAGCATGGGGATGCCTCTTTTTGTGAGGTTTGTAACAACAAGCTCACCTGTGCTGCCCTTTTCAAGAACATCACCTGTTTTTGAATCGATAACCTCGCAAAGGAAGTGGTCCTCGTTGATATGAAGACCGTTACGCATAATACATTCACCGCTCATACCGGGGCCGTTAAGCTCACTCATACCGTAGTTGTCGGTGCAGAAGAAGCCGTTACCCCAGCTTTCTTCAATCTGCTTTCTCATTTCGGGAGTACAGCCCTCGCTGCCGAGAAGACCAAGTTTAAGCTTGTATTGATCAAGAGGAAAGTCGATTCCTCTTTCCTTTGCGCTCTCTGCAAGA
>JBGVGP010000096.1:0-1602 GCA_045121735.1 Acutalibacteraceae bacterium | reverse complement strand
CAGTATTTTTACCGTCGCAATAGGTTGTATGTGTGTGGCAGTTAGATTTAAACATTAGCGTCACCTGCATAAAACAATCCCTGACTTGCAGGGATTGTAATAGTTATATTTATGATTTGTTGGGTGTCTTCTTGAACTTGATTTTGTTGCGCTTATAGGTAAGCTTTTCAAGTGCAGACATCTTATAATCAAACTTGCGGCCCTCTGCTCTGTCGTAAAGCTCGGTTTCAAGCTTGATGAATGAGCCGTCACGGCTCTGTGTTGCGGCAAGAATAAGAAGGTCTGAATCGTTGGGAAGTGTAATTGTATCAGCATCACCCATATTGATTTCATACATGAAGAAGTAAAGCTGTGCAGCAGCAATATCCTCGAAGAGTGAATGTGAGTGTGTGCATTCCCAGGCAAGCTTATCAGTCTTGATTTTTGCAGTTTCCTTAAGGTCGTAAAGGTCCCACATACCGATTCTTTCATTGATAGCCTGCACCTTAACGTTAACCTTTTCGTCGCCTGCCTTGAATTCAAATTCCTTATCACTGTTAAGGCTTGCGCCGATGAAGTAGAACTTCTTGCCGTAAACCGAAAGCTGCTGACCCTGTGCAATGAGAGCATCTGCCTTTTCTTCACCGATTTCACCGGTCTTGAACTTAACGCCTGCACATTCGATGGTTGCAGGTAAAAGCTCTGCAGGAACGGATACGTTGATTCCGGGAATAATAGCAGCGTCACGCTTGCTGTTATATGTTGTGATTTTCTTATTGTAGGGAAGGTCAATAAATGCCTGCTGTGATGTCTCTGAAACAACTGAAGCATCTGCAAGAGTAAGAGTAAAGGACTTGATTTCGAAGGGATTCATATCGAATACAAGCTCTCCGTTTACAACCGTAGCCTCACCGATTTTTTCTTCACAGGCGTTGCATTCATAGGCTGAAGCAATACCCTTACCGAGTGAAAGTCTTACGCCGTGAGCAGTTTTACTTGCGCCCTCGTTTACACGGACGATGATTTCGTTTGTATCCTCTGCCTTCTTGATAGCTCTGATGATAATATCCTCGTTGCTGAGTGAGCAGAAGCTGTACTCGTCACCGAGAACGCCCTCGTGCTTGTCGCTTACAAAAGCAGTTACGGGCTGATTATAGAAGCGAGCATTAAGCTGTGTGCCGTTATCAAAATCACCTGTATGTGAATAGATAGCATAGCCGTAACGGTTAAGACCGAAATCAAGCATACCCTGAACGCTGTCGTCTCTGTACCAGTTTTTGGGTGAATGAAGAACTGTAAGACGAAGAGTCTTGTTGTCCTTCTTAATCCACGAATACTTGCAGTCGCTGAATACGGAAACACCGACAGTGCCTGAAACGTCAGTGAGGTCTGCCCACTTCTGTGCAGGGACGCTGTAAAGGTTCTTTACTGCATTGCCTCTCTTGATAGCACCGAGACCGAGGTCAAAGGTTGCATATTCATTTGAAACGTTGAAGCAGAAGCCGTTGTGAAGAGTTCTTCTGAATTCACGCCATTCGATTTCATTGTATACGCTTACCCAGGGACAACCTGCAGCAAGTGAAACATAATATGTAAATGCTGATTTACCTGCCTTCTGCTGAA
>JBGVGP010000095.1:0-2973 GCA_045121735.1 Acutalibacteraceae bacterium | reverse complement strand
CTTGCTTTCCTGTGCTTTTATAAGTACGGGCAAAGGTCGGTGATAAATGTGCAGGCAAGGCAATGTAGTAAGCCGTTGGAATTCGATGTTCCAACGGCTTTTATAGAATAATTAAAAACTCGATTATATGACAAATGAAATAAAATTCATTGCCGTTCCTGTGCTTTTAAAAGGACAGGCAAAGACTGGTGAGAAATGTGCAGGATGCCCTTTTCTTTACTCCGAAGCTGTACGCGGTACTGCGAGAGGGAAAAAAAAGGGCAAGGCAATGTAGTAAGCCGTTGGAATTCGATATTCCAACGGCTTTTATAGAATAATTAAAAACTTGATTATATGACAAATGAAATAAAATTCATTGCCGTTCCTGTGCTTTTATCGACAGTCTTTTTACTGATAAAGTTTTGACTTTTCATATTCGGGCTCGCAGGTGAGCTGTAAGCCTAATTTGTTGAACATAATCGAGTCAACGCTTGAGGGGATAACCGAAATATGAGCCTGACAGCCGCGAAGCTTAGGTAAGCAGGCAAGTGCCCTTGCGGCGTTTTCGTCGGTCGCCGCACTTACTGAAAGTGCAACAAGCACCTCGTCAACGTGGAGTCGGGGGTTCTTACTGCCAAGGTAGTTAACCTTAAGTCCCTGCACCGGCTCAATAAGATGCTCGGGAAGAAGCAGAAGCTTATCATCAAGACCTGCAAGGTACTTGAGTGCGTTGAGCACTGCCGCAGAGGCCGCACCTAAAAGGTCCTTTGTTTTACCTATTACAATTGTGCCGTCGGAAAGCTCAATAGCGGCGGCGGGCTTTGCAGTTTCCTCTGCAATACGGTTTGCTCTTTGTGCAACAAGTCTGTCGTCGGTGCTGATGCCTGCCTTGTTCATAAGAAGAAGGATTTTATCCTTTTCCTTGCTCTGGCCTATGCCTGAACGGGCATCGCAAAGGCAGTTGTAGTATCTGCGCAGAATTTCCTGCTTTGCGGCATCGCATACGATGCTGTTATCGGTAATGCAGTTACCTGCCATATTTACGCCCATATCTGTGGGTGATTTGTAATGTGAGAAGCCGTAGATTTTAGTGAAAATAGCCTGAAGAACAGGGAAGATTTCAACATCACGGTTATAGTTGACCGTTGCCTCACCGTAGGCCTCAAGGTGGAACGGGTCAATCATATTCATATCGTTAAGGTCAGCTGTTGCCGCCTCATATGCAAGGTTAACGGGATGGTTAAGAGGGAGGTTCCAGATGGGGAAGGTTTCGAATTTTGCATAGCCTGCTTCAACACCTCTTAAATGCTCGTGGTAAAGCTGTGAAAGGCAGACTGCCATTTTTCCGCTGCCGGGACCGGGTGCGGTAACAACAACAATTTTACGCTGTGTTTCGACAAATTCGTCCTTGCCGTAGCCGTTTTCGGAAACGATGAGAGGAACATCAGAGGGGTAACCGGGAATGAGATAGTGGGTGAAAACCTTTATGCCGAGGTTTTTGAGGGTCTGCTTGAAGATGTCTGCGGCTCGCTGACCGTCGTACTGAGTGACAACAACACTGCCGACAAAAAGACCGACGCTTCTGAAAAGGTCGATAAGTCGGAGCACTTCCTTATCGTAGGATATATTAAGGTCACGGCGCAGCTTCTTCTGCTCAATTGCCTTTGCGCTTACGGCGATAACAATTTCTGCCTCATTCTTTAACTCAAGCAGCATCTGAAGCTTACTGTCGGGCTTGAAGCCGGGCAGTACTCTTGCGGCGTGATTATCGTCAAAGAGCTTGCCGCCGAATTCAAGGTAAAGCTTACCGCCGAACGTTGACAGTCTCTTTCTGATATGCTCGGATTGTGTCCTTATATATTTGTCGTTGTCAAAACCAATTCTCATTTTTTATCCCTCGTTATGCGGTAGAAATTTTGCTTAAAAAAACCACACAAATAAATATAACACAAAAAAGTAATTTTTTCAACCGAAAATGTATCTTTGTTTTAGAAAATACTGTATAATATTTAGTAGGCAGTAGTCAGTAGTCAGTAGTCAGGGCAAAGCAAAGCTTTGCAGTAGTAAGTAGTAAGGGTCGAGGGCGTCGTTACCGAAGCGCCACCAGTGGTGGATGAAGCAAGGTTAGGATGGCGCAGTGGTCAAAGTTTTGGTGACGCTTCAAGGCACAACAAAACTTTGGGCACCGCAAGAGTTGGGGGACCGCTTGCGGTGGAAGAGTCCGCAGAAAGGAAGTCAGTTATGAAGGATAAATACGAAAGACTTTATAAAAAAGCAAAAAATATAATGGAGGATAAGACTCCTCTTAAAAAGGACTGCGGACTTCTTTGCGATAAGGCCTGCTGCAAGGGTGACAGTGAAACAGGTATGCTGCTTTTCCCTTATGAGCAGACAACACTTGATGTGATTGAAAAGGACGGAGTGCGCCTTTGCGTATGTGACGGAAGCTGTGACAGAGAGCAAAGACCTCTTTCCTGCATGATTTTTCCGTTCTTTCCTTATATCACTCCCGAGGGAAGAATTAAGGTTATACCCGATATAAGGGGCGGTGAAATCTGTCCCGTTGTACGCAATTTTACCGAGACAAGACTCGACAGACGCTTTCTTCGAAGAGTGAAAAAGGTCGGCAGATTTCTTGCACAGGACGAAGAATGCCGTGCATTTATTGAGGGGATAAGCCGTGAAATGGATGTTTATTTTTCTCTTTTGAATAAATAACGCCACTGCAACACATTGTTGCGCCTGTTTTTATAATAAAAAGGTTTATTTTATATATTTATAATGTTAAAATTAAAGCACACCAACAGAAAGGACGGTGAAGCTTATGAGCAAAATTTCAAAAACTATCAAAAAGCAAAGAGTGCTTAATAAAATGACCCAGGAGGACCTTGCTGCTAAAATTCATGTTACAAGGCAGACAGTTTCCTCGTGGGAAACGGACAGAACTCAGCCTGACCTTGAAATTCTCTTAAGCCTTGCAGAGGTCTTTGGTAT
>JBGVGP010000094.1:0-4927 GCA_045121735.1 Acutalibacteraceae bacterium | reverse complement strand
TATAGAATAAAAAACACCATTTGTTATTTTATAACATTATTGTATTTTTTTCAAGAGTTTAGGCATAAAAAATATGCATAGGGTAATGTAAATTTTTGAATAACATGTATGAGAGGGCCGAGGGGCACCGCTTTGCGGTGCAGTAGTAAGTAGTAAGGAGTAAGGAGTGCCCTACGGCAGAAAAAAAGCACAGAGAGTGAGCCGATACTCATACTCTGTGCTTGATTTAATTATTATAAGAGATAATCAGCTTTCCCAGGGCATATCGCTTTTACTGTTCTGTTCAGACTTCTTAGAGGAAAGCATTTTCTTTATAAATATAACAGCAAGAACAATCAGCGCTATTATAACAGCTAGAATCACAACGCCGCCAATTGCAAGCTGTGAGCCGGAAAGCTCAATTGTTGTTGTGTTTGTATTTTCGTCAGCATCAGTGACTGTTGAACTATGACTGTTTGCATTTACACTTGTTGGAATATTACCGCCGCCGAAAACCTTTTCCGCCATATCAACAACAATAACAAGAGGGATGCCTGTGCTTTTTGTGAAAGAGACAGTTGCATCGTTTACTACGTCCATTGAAATATCAAATCCTGTGTAGTTTATAAGCCCCGAGTATTTTCTGTTTACGGAAGCGGCATCCCCTCTGAAGGATGAGCCGAGATTTGCATCAACTATGCTCTTTTCCATCGCTCTTACAACATCGGCAAGGTTATTGTCAAGGGTATAAGCGTAATAATCCGTATTAATATACTGATTCATAGCTTCGCCGTATTCGGTGTATTCACCGAACATTTCATTGATTTCGGACTTGATATTATCCCCTACCCATGCAATTGTGTAATAGCCGTCGGCCTCTTCATTTGCAAGGAAAACGAGAAGAATATTATCCTCGTAGCCCTCATAATCGCCGAAGGCTTTTTTATATTGCTCGTTAGCATAGTCCTGCATCGTACCTTCATCATAACCGAAGCTTTCTTCACCTATGTAAACAGGCTGTCCGTTAATCGTAATCTCTCCGGGCTCAGCAAAAAGCCAGAACGCACCGAAAAGAATAAACATACCGATAACAACAGCGGTAAACAACGCACCGCCACAGCCACCGCCGACATATACTCTTCTGCCGAAGAAGGGACCACCAAAAAAGGTGCCGTGACGATGGTGATGTCCGTGATGATGTCCGCCAAACGAGCCGTTGTTATGATTACCTCCGAAGCTTCCTCCGAATGAGCCTCCGCCGAAGCCTCTTCCTCCACCGGAAAAGCCTCCGCCTCCGCCAAAGGAGCCGCCGCTGAAGCCGCCACCGCTGCTTCCTCCGCCACCGGGTCCTGCCATAAAATACACTTCCTTTCGTTTAATAAAAACAACACCTGTGCAAAAAGGCACAAGTGTTGTACAGCGGTTTAATTATTTGCCAAGAAAAATATCATAGAAGATATACTTGAAGAAGTTGAAAATTTCAACCCAGATCTGAAAAACAATACCTGATACTGTGCCGTGATCCTCTGTTGTTTCGGGGGTAGTTGTCTTGTTTTCTTCCATTTCCGTTTCCTCCTTGTATAATTTATGATTTAATTTTAAACCATAAAAAGAATTAAGTCAATATTTTTTTTACTGATTTTAATTTATCTTGCAGCCTTCAGATCGGAGTAAGCTCCTAAAAATTCTGCTTCACCTGACCTTTTAAAAGCTCTTGCACGGTAATAATAGGTCTTAAAGCCCGAGGGAAGCTTTTCCTCAAAGCTGACACCTGTAATGTCAGAGGTTCTGCCCACTTCAGTAAAATCACCGTCTTTACTGCTGCTGCGTTCAAATATGTAACCGTCGGCGCCTGCCACTACCTTAATATCAATAACGGCTCTGCCCCAGATTCTTTTTGCAGAAAGAATTTCTGTCGTATCAACAAAAGCGCAGGTTGATTCCTTGCTGAAATTACCGAAAAGCTCTTTCTCCTGTTCCTTTTTCACAGTCTGTACCGAATAGTGATAAATCTGACCCGAAACAGCACTTTTATCAAGGAAGCTACCGTTCTTGCTTTCACCGATATAAACGGGCCTTGAAAAGAAATCACTTCTTCTGTACACATGATATTTACAGCCTTTATCAGCCTTCCACGAAAGAAGCAGTCCGTCCGGCTGCTGAACTGAAGCAAACTCTTGTGCACAAGGAATATCAGAAGCCACAACTGCCCTAATTGTGCTTGACTTTTTAGAGGTCTTTTTTGCCTCCATACGCTTCCAGGCAACGATCTTATACCAATAGGTAGTATCAGCCTCAGCAGTTTCATCTGTAAACTCTACGCCCTTTGCCCAATCAATGTGAACAAACTCACCGTCAGGAGTAAGAGCGCGCATAACATCATACTTTTCGGCAAGAGGACTTTTTTTCCATTTGAGCTGAACCTTTTTGTCTTCAGTTGCAGAAATTGAAGTTATAACAGGAGCGACAGTCAGCTTGGTCTTTAAATCAACCTCAGCCATTATCTGTCACCTAAAAGAGATGCACTTTCCTTATCAAGGAAAATTGTAACATCACTGTGAAGCTTAAGTATTGATGCAGGACATTCGGGTGTTACCTCACCCTCAACAAGTGCCTTGATTGCCTTTGCCTTTGACTCGCCTGTTGCAATAAGAACAATCTTTTTAGCTCTCATAATATCGCCTACACCCATTGTAAGCGCATAGCCGGGCATCTCTGTGCCTACTGCTTCAAAATATTTTTTGTTTGAATCAATTGTGCTCTGGGTAAGCTTTACAAGGAAGGGACCGTCCTTAAAGTCATCACCGGGCTCGTTGAAGCCGATGTGACCGTTTGTACCGATACCGAGAAGCTGGATATCGATACCGCCTGATTCCTTGATTTTTTCATAGTAACGCTTGCACTCTGCTTCAGCCTCCTCAGGCTTCACACCTGAAAGGAAGTTGACCTTATTAAAGTCAACGTCAGTCTTACCGAAAAGGTTATCCTTCATAAAGTAGTAATAGCTGTTTACGTTTTCTCTGTCAAGGTCTGCGTATTCGTCAAGGTTGAAGGTAGTGATGTGCTTAAGGCTTACCTCACCCTTTTCATAGCTTTCGATTATTCTTTTATAGGTTTCCACAGGTGAAGCACCTGTTGCAAAGCCGAGAACGCTTCCGGGCTTTTTATTAATCTGCTTTATGTAAATTTCAGCAGCCTGCTTTGATATTTCATATGCGTTTTCAAGAACTATGACTTTCACTGTTATTTCTCCTTTGTTTTTAAAGTTCACAGTTATGATAACACATAAACTTATTTTTTGCAACGCTTTAACGCACAAGAATGAATACATCGTTATAAATTTATTGTATTTTTTCAGTTTTATTTGCCTTTTTTTCAACGTTATGGTATATTTATTGCCGTAAAAACTCTAAAAGGACTGATTCAATGGAAAAGAAAAGAGATTTTTTTGCCTCACGCTGGGGCTTTGTATTAGCCTGTATTGGCTCTGCTGTAGGTATGGGTAATATATGGCTTTTCCCTGCAAGGGTTTCCGGATACGGCGGTGGCGCTTTTATTTTGATATATATGTTTTTTTTTGTGCTTATCGGCTCAACCGGTGTTATAGGAGAAATGAGCTTTGGCCGAATGGCACGCTCAGGCCCTATTGCTGCTTTTGCCAAAGCAACTAAAACAAGAGGCTCTGAAAAAACCGGCAAGGCCTTAGGCTTCATACCGACCTTTGGCTCACTTGCGCTTGCAATCGGCTACAGCGTTGTTATGGGCTGGATATTGAAATATACCTTTTCGGCCGTGACAGGCACATTGCTCACACCCGACAGTGTTGACGGATTTATGGGAGCCTTCGGTGCAATGGCTTCACAGTTCGGCAACAACGCATGGCAGACAATTGCCGTAGGTCTGACTACTGTTATTCTTATTTTCGGTATCGGCTCAGGAATAGAAAAAGCAAACAAGGTTATGATGCCCCTTTTCTTTTTCCTCTTTCTCGGGCTCGGTGTTTATATTGCTTTTCAGCCCGGCGCAACAGACGGCTACAGATATATATTCACTGTTGACACAAAGGCTCTTGCCGATCCGCTCACCTGGATTTATGCATTAGGACAGGCGTTCTTCTCCCTTTCCGTCGCAGGAAACGGAACTCTAATTTACGGCTCATATCTTTCTGATGAAGAGGATATCCCCCGTTCAGCAAGAAACGTTGCTTTTTTCGATACTCTCGCAGCTATGCTCGCCGCCCTTGTAATAATTCCTGCAATGGCAACAGCCGGAGCAAAGCTTGACCAGGGCGGACCTATGCTGATGTTCGTATTCTTACCTAACCTTTTCAAATCAATGCCTGCAGGCAATATAATTGCCGTTGTTTTCTTTGTTGCAGTCACCTTCGCAGGTCTTACTTCGCTTATCAATCTTTACGAAACACCCGTCGCAACCTTTCAGGAGCGTTTTAAAATTTCAAGACCTGCCGCCTGTATACTTGCAGGTGCCCTCGGACTTATTCTTTCACTTTCAATTCAGCACATCGTATCCGAATGGATGGATATAATTTCAATTTACATCTGTCCTCTCGGTGCCGGTCTTGCAGGTATTATGTTTTTCTGGGTGCTCGGTAAGAAGGTAGCAGAAAAGGAAATTTCAAAGGGCAGAGAAAAGCCTCTGCCGCGTTATATCATCCCTCTTGCAAAATATGTATTCTGCCCCCTTTGCATACTTGTACTGATTGCAGGAGCAATACTCGGAGGTATCGGCTGATGAAATATAATTATCATACACATACTGTCCGTTGTCAGCACGCAAAGGGTACCGATGAGGACTTTGTGCTTGCAGCAATTGAAGCAGGCTTTGATGAAATAGGCTTTGCCGACCACAGTCCGTGGCCATATGAAAACGGCTTTGCTTCAAGCATAAGAATGACAACGGATGAGCTTGAGGATTACTGCAACAGCAT
>JBGVGP010000093.1:0-2130 GCA_045121735.1 Acutalibacteraceae bacterium | reverse complement strand
AGCTCATCGGTAACGCAGAGCTCATTCAAGCTTACCTGGAACAAGCTTTCCGGTGCAGAGAGCTATAACATTTATTATAAGAAGGACGGCACCTATAAAAAGATAAAAAGCACCGAGAAGAATTATTATACTGTAAAGGTGCTTCCCGAATCATCAAAGGGCTACTTCTATGTTACTGCAACCTTCGGTAAGGACAAAAAGGCTATTGAAAGCAGTAAGAGTAAAATCTTCACAGCATCCGTGAAGCCTTCTGCTGTTACAGGTATTACCGTTGAGCAGACAGCAACAAGTGCCGTAGTCAAATGGAATAAGGTTCCTAATGCAACCGGCTATAAGGTTTATGTGCTTGAAAACGGTAAGTATGTGTGCAAGAAGACCGTAAAGAAGGGTAAAACCGTAACAGCAACCGTAAAAGGTCTCAAGGATTGTTCGTATACAACTGTTTCGGTTGTTGCTTATATTTCAAGCACCCTCGGCAAGGCCTACGCAGAGCATTCTGCCAAGAGCTTTTACACTAAGCCTAACAATATTACTGCTATTACCCAGAGTAATAAGACAGATACCTCTTATACTCTCAGCTGGGAAAAGCCATCTGAGGCAGTAAACAGATATTACCTTTATCGCTATAACGATAAGAAGAAGGAGTATGAGCGTATAGCAGTTACCAAGAAAACAAGCTACACAGTAAAGGAGCTTACTCCCGGTACAACCCAGCGTTATACGGTAATGGCTGCACTTTCCAAGGACGGAAAGGTGGTTTCAAAGTCAGACAAGGTATGCAACTTTGAATGCTCGACCTATCTTCCTCAGGTAATAAAGCTTAAGGCGGAAAGCGCTACGGAAAATTCAATTGTTCTTAAATGGAGAAAGCTTGACGCGGCAACCTCCTATAAGGTATACAAGTATGATACAAAAAAGAAGGAATTCAAGCTTTACAAGGAAGTAACGAAGAACACTGTTACTGTAAGCAAGCTTTCTTCCGGTAAGGCATATACATTCCGTGTAAAAGCGGTAAAGAAAACAAAAACTGCTACCTATGACGGAATTTATTCCTCAAATCTTAAAGCTTCAACAAAATAACAAGAGAAAATTACAATTAATAATAAAAAATCGGGTAATTTTCGTTTTTATTCTTGACAAATGGAAGCTATATCTATATAATGTTATTCGTTAATATGAGGTGAGTTATGTTTATTGCACTTGAAAATTTATTTAACGGTGGCATAGTGTCAATACCTCTTGACTGTGAATTTGACTTTTCCTCCCATGAGCTTGGCGGTGTGTTTCCATTCACAACACCTGTTACTCTCAAGGGTGAAATCAAAAACACGGCAGGAATTGTAACAGTCAATGCAAAAATCAATTTTGTGCTTGAAACCTGTTGTGACAGATGTGCAGTACCGGTTAAATTGCCTTTCGAGGTGGATATGGAGCACGGTCTTGTGGCTTCTCTCAACGATGAGGAAAACGATGATTACATCCTTGTTGAGAATATGAAGCTCGACATTGCCGAACTCACGTCAGAGGACATTTATCTTGCTTTGCCGGGTAAGATTCTTTGCAAGGATGATTGCAAGGGAGTTTGTGCCATTTGCGGAGCAGATTTAAATGAAGGCTCCTGCGGATGTAAAAAGGAGATTGACCCCAGATGGGCAGGCCTTTTCGACTGACAGGACAGTAAAAAACAGGTTATTTTTTAAAACTATTATTATTTATAAGGAGGTGCTGGACGATGGCAGTACCAAAGAGAAGAGTATCAAAGGCAAGAAGAGATAAGAGACGTTCAAACGTATGGAAGCTTGACGCTCCCACACTCGTAAGATGCAAGCAGTGCGGTGCATACACAGTTCCCCACAAGGTTTGTGCTGAATGTGGTTATTACAAGGGCAAGCAGGTTGTTGTTAAGGACGAAGACTAAGCCTTTGGATCTTTGAGAGGTGAAGAAGCTTTGCGGCTTTTTCACCTTTTTTACTTATTTGGTAAGCAGCTCATAAGGATGCTGACAGGTGTCCCGACGGCTGATTTCCGCCGTAACTTTGTCATTGAAGCTTGAAATACACCAAGTATTTCTGCGCTTCACTTCCTTGTTACAACAAAAATCATCTCGTCGGTCCTACCGTCATCACCTTA
>JBGVGP010000092.1:0-1648 GCA_045121735.1 Acutalibacteraceae bacterium | reverse complement strand
AATGGCGGGTCTTCCCGTTGCCGTTGCTGCAATGGTTTCAGGTAACGTTGAAATGGGTAGGGTAAAGGATGCAGAAAAGCTTTTTAAAATATCAAAGCGCATCTTCCTTTTAATCGGTATAGTCTGCACAGCAGTTCTTATACTTATTTCCTATCCTACCTCTGTAATGCTCGGTGCTCCCGATAACTATATTAGTGTTATCGCCATTGCTCCCTGTGTGCTTTTCTGCTGTCTTATGTCAGCCTACAGAGGCTATTACGAGGGGCTTAACAATATGACACCAACAGGTGTTTCTCAGGTTATTGAGGCTGCAGGCAAGCTTGTTATCGGTCTTGCAGGCGCTTATATCTTTATGGACAAGTCCCTTTCATATTACCGTGAAAATGCAGTAAACGGTGTTGTAAAGATGTTCGGCAAAGAGGTTACCGACGAGGCGACTGCTTTGAGTGCAATTTACCCCTATGCCGCTGCTGTTGCAATTATCGGTGTTACAATCGGTACCGTTATTGCATGGCTTTACCTTGTTGCACTTTATAAGAAAAAGGGTGCCGGCTTTACCCGTGAGGAGCTCGTAAATTCTCCCGAGGCAAAAAGCTCAAAGGAGCTTACAAAGGAGCTTATGAAGCTTGCAATTCCCGTTGCCGCTTCCTCTGTTATTCTTAATATTACAAATATGATTGATGACTTCACCATAAGAGCAAGACTTAAATTTGCTATGGAAACCGGCGGAGAAATCATTAAGGCTATGTACGCCGAGGCTCTTGAAATTTCACAGACCCTCGACAGCGGTATTCCTACTTATCTTTACGGTGTACACGGCTCTGTTATCAACATAAAAAATCTTGTGCCCACAATTACAATGACACTTGGTATAAGTGCTATTCCCGTGCTTGCAAAGGCTTGGGCAGCAAAGGATAAAAATGCCGTAAAGGTATCAACCGAGTCTGCTCTTCGTGTAACTATGATGCTGGGTCTTCCTGCAGGCTTCGGTATTGCAGCCCTTTCAGAGCCTATTCTTAACCTGCTTTATTCTTCAACTGCAGAGATTATACCTATTGCAGCTCCCATACTGCGTACCTACGGCTTTGCAATGTTCCTTTTTGCCGTTGCAACACCGATGACGAATATTCTTCAGGCTATCGGCAACACAAAAGCTCCCATTATCAGCATTATTGCAGGTGCCGCTGCAAAGTTCGTATATAACTTCATTATGATAGGTAACCCCGAAATCAATATTCAGGGTGCTGCAGGAGGCTCCGTTGCCTGTTATGTAATGATGGTCGGAATTAACCTTTATTACATTCTTCGTACCACTCGCGTAAAGCTTGATTATGTGTCAATTTTCCTTAAGCCCTTTATTGCGGCTGCGGCCTGTGGCGGTGTTGCATGGGTCAGCTTTATGCTTCTTACAGAAAAATTAGGACTCTCCTCAAAGCTTTCCTGTGTGGTTGCAATCGGTGCAGGTGCATCAATTTATGCAATTGTGTTGCTTTTAATTAAAGGAATTGCAAAAGATGATGTGGAAATGCTTCCAAAAGGAGAAAAAATTGCAAAAGTCCTTGAAAAATTTAAATTATTAGGGTAAAATAGACCCATTGAGGTTTAATTATGGTAAATTTTGACTTTAAAGACAGATACGACATTAACG
>JBGVGP010000091.1:0-3531 GCA_045121735.1 Acutalibacteraceae bacterium | reverse complement strand
GATGTTGTAGTTACTGCTACTGAAGTTTTTGCTGTTATAGTTGTATATGCACCATAGGTTTTAGCACCGGGATTCTTTACATAAGCGCGAACTCTGATGTAGTAAGTGGTGTTAGCTTTAAGATTTTTAATGGTAGTAGTTGTTGAGGTTGTTTCAGATGCTGATGTCCATTTTTTGTTGTCTGTTGAATACTGAATCTGATACATTGCAGCACCTGTTACTGCGCTCCAACTAATCTTAATTGAATTTGTGGTTGAATCAGTGACGGTCATACCGTTGTAGATTCTGGTGGGGTTCTTGAGATTAGAGGGAGCAGCAGGAGCTGTAATAAATGAATAGCTTGAAGACTCAGTAGCGGTCTTGCTTTTGCCTGTAGCTCTTACCTTAACGGTATACTTTTTACCTGCACTGAGACTCTTGATTGTTGCACTGGTGCCGGTGCCTGTGCTTACCCATTTCTTGCTTACGGGATTATAGTATTCATAGCTGCTTGCGCCTGTTGAGGTTGACCAGCTGAATGTAAGTGAGGAGGTGGTTGCACTTTCGAGTGTAACTGTTTTGGGTGCTGTAACATTTGTATATGCTGTAAGGATTGAGGAGTATGAGCCGTAGCTTGTTTCACTGATATCCTTAACATTTGAGTTCTTCACATAAGCACGTACTCTTACATAGTAGGTTTTACCGCTTGAAAGACTCTTAATAGTGTTTGTTGTTTTTGAGGTACCTGAAAGGTTTGTCCACTTTTTCTTATCGGTTGAATACTGAACCTGATAGCCTGACGCACCCGTTGCCTTGCTCCAAGTTAACTCAAGTGAGGTTGTTGTTGCCTTTTTAAGCTTTAAGCCTGTGGGAGCAGAAGGTGAGGTATAGAATGAAAGAGTCTTTGTTTTTGCTCCGTCAACCTTGCCGGAATAAGCTCTTACTAAAAAGCTGTACTTTGTACCTGCCTTAAGCTTTTTAACGGTAAGGGTTCTCTTGGTCTTTGTATCTGTCCACTTCTTTGTGTTGGCATTATAAACCTCATAACCCTTTGCACCGTCAACTGCTGACCATGAGAGTGTAAGTGTAGAGCTTGTTACACCCTTGAGTACAAGGCTTGAAGGAGCCTTAAGAGTGGGTGTTGCTTTGATTGAAGAGCTTACATCACCGTAAATCTTCTTCTTTGAAACTGTCTTATAAGCGCGCACACGGTATTGATATGTAGTTCCGAGCTTGAGCTTTGATATGGTAAGAGTGTTTTTTGAGGTTGTCTTGTATGATTTCCACTTTTTACTGCTGTAAACCTGTACCTCGTAGCCGCTTGCGCCCGAAACCTTTGACCAGGTAAGCTTAACGGAGTTGTGGGTTACTGAAGACTTGAGACCTGTTACCTTTGCGGGAACGGGCTTCGCCTTTACGGTGGAGGAGTAGTCACTGTACTTTTTACCGAAAAGAGTCTTGTCAATGGATCTTACACGGTAGTAGTAGGTTGTACCTGTTGTGAGCTTTGAATCCTTGTAGCTTGTTGCGCCTTTTTTTGCTGTGGCAATTGTTTTCCAGCCCTTCTTGCTGTTTGTAGAACGCTGGATTTCATAACCACCGTCAGCATCCTTGATTTCAGCCCACGAAATGGTTACCGTGTTGTAGGTTACTGTCTTTACCTTTGCTTTAGGTGCGCTCACTGCAGAAGCGAAAACCATTGTTGCAAAAATAGTCGCAACACAAAAAGCAAGAGCAAGAAAGCCTTTGAATGTCTTTTTCATTTTGATAGCCTCCATTCTTATTACGTAATTTGTTTTTAAACAATAATTACCTATATAGTATATATACACAATATATACATCGGTATTATAGCACATATTATCGCGAAAAACAATTCTTTTTGAGCAACTTATAATAAATTTAATCGGTAAATATTATATTTTTTTTAGGCAAAGAAAAAGAGACAGGTTATTACCTGTCCCGTGATTTCTCTTTAAGGCTCAATTATTTTGAAGCGTTGAGCTTGAGTGTAAGAGCTGACTTCTTTCTTGCAGCGTTATTTTTGTGAAGGAGACCCTTAGCTACAGCCTGGTCAATCTTCTTAACTGCGAGCTTTACAGCTACTTCCTTATCTTCGGAATTTGCTTCGATAGCAGCGTTAGCCTTCTTAAGAGCAGTCTTAAGAGCTGAGTTTGCTGACTTGTTACGTGCCTGCTTTGTTGCGTTAACAAGAACACGCTTCTTTGCTGATTTAATGTTTGGCATAATTTACACCTCCTCTTATTGCGTCATACGAAAAGTATAATATCATCTTTTGAAACAAAAATCAAGACATTTTTGCAAATTTGGATATACTTTTTTCAAAAGCGTCAATTATAATATCATACAACTTTAAATAATGCAATAGATTACGGAGAAAAAAATGAATTTCAGAACTGATTTAGCCCTTGAAAGACACGAAAGCGTAAAAAATAATAATCCCGAAGGTGTTGATTTTGATGTACGGGAAAAATGCGGCATAAGAATTAGTAATATTAAAGTTCTTGATGAAAAAGGGGAGGCGGCAATCGGCAAAAAAATCGGCAGATATATTACTGCAGAGCTGCCGTCGCTTGAAGAAAGCGCAGATAACCTTGAAGCCTGGAGTGACGTGCTTTCGCAGGAGATAAAAAAGCTTTTGCCCGAGCAGGATGGCACGGTGCTTGTTGCAGGGCTCGGTAACAGAGACATAACACCGGATGCCCTGGGTCCCGAGTGTATTTCTCTTTTGCTTGCTACCCGACATATTAGCAGCGAGCTTAAAGAAAGTCTGCAGCTTTCTTCACTTAAAAGTGTTGCCGGTATTGTGCCCGGAGTTCTTGGTAACACAGGTATTGAAACTGCAGAGGTGCTTAAAGGTATAGTGAATCAGATTAAGCCGTCGGCGGTTATAGTGATTGATGCTCTTGCGGCAAGAAGCCTTGAACGTCTCGGTACTACGGTGCAGATGTGCGATACGGGAGTTTCACCGGGCTCCGGAGTAGGAAATAAAAGGCAGGAAATTGATGCCGGATTTCTGGGCGTGCCCGTTATTGCTATCGGTGTGCCTACGGTTGTTGATGGTATAACCGTTGCACTGAATGTGATGGAGGCCTGCGGCGTAGAGCTTGATGAAGCTCAAAAAGAGGAAATTTTCAAGGGTGAAAAAGGTATGATGGTTACCCCTAAAGAGGTTGATCTTATGATAAACAGAGCCTCCAGGCTTATTGCTCTTGCAATTAATTGTGCTTTGCAGCCGTCTATGACAGCACAGGATATTATATCAATAGTAGGTTAAAGCTGTAATTATTTTCATTTTAGCAGAATAGTCTTATCATATAGAAAATATATTGTGAGGACTGTTATGCTACGCTTAAAGGATTCTGCCTCAAGGCTGATTGTCGGTGCACTGCTTGTTATATTTGCCGCGTCTTTTGTCGGATTTTTTCCGCAGCAGACAGCAATTTTTTTCAGCAGACTTGTATTATACAGTATAAAAAGCTATCTTCCTGTTGAAGAAACGGTCGGCTTGGAGGCACTCAATGAAACTGA
>JBGVGP010000090.1:0-8330 GCA_045121735.1 Acutalibacteraceae bacterium | reverse complement strand
AAGACCTGTCTTTTCACAGGTTGCTGCTACTGCAGGAATGATTTCTTCTGTGTGAGCAAGCTTATTAATTTCTTCGGTGTATGTATGACTTGCATCATTCTTACATGTGTAAGTCATTACACCTGCTTCTTTACAGGTTGCCGCCTTGGTTTCTTCGCCTACATAGTCGTGCTTGAGTGCAGGAACTGTAACTGTTGTCCTACTGATTTGTGCACCACATACTGAACAGTAAACTACTGAATCATATGAGCCGGGATCTGTACATGTTGCTGCTTTTTCGTTTTCAACTACTGCATCAGATTCTGTATGACCTGTTGAGCCGATTGTTTCATCCTTTGTACCACCGCAGACAGTACAGGTGTAAACCTTTAAGCCGTCTTCTGTACAGGTAGGAGCGTCGTGAACTGCACCTTCGTTCCAGGTGTGGTTGCCTGTTGCGGGAACAATTTTATCTTCTCTGCTGAATTCTGTGTTACAAACTGAACAGTAAGTTACAAGAGTATATGAGCCGTCCTTACCGCAGTTTCCTGCAACTTCGTTTTCTTTCTTGGTAGTGTTTGTATGTTCGCCTGTTGCGGGAATTTTTTCTTGTGCCAATGTTGTTTCACCACATACTGAACACTTCTTACCGTCTGTAAGACCGTCCACTGTACATGTTGCTGCATAACCTGCTACAACTTCTTCTGTATGAGCAACCTTAGGAACAACAATTTCTTCTGCATTAATTTCACGGACATACTTATCAAAATATTTTTCACATCTTGAGCAGTATGAATATTCAATTGAACCTTCCTGCTGACAGGTTGCAGGTACTGCCTCGTGTTTTTCAAAATCATGACCGAGAGGACTAGTTGAGAAGGTTTTTTCACCCTCTGTGCCCATGCTGCTGAGACCGCAGACTGTACATGAAATATAATATACAGCTCCGTCTGTACAGGTTGCAGAAGAAACAATATAATCTTCAGATTCTGTCATACCGCGGAAGTCATGACCTGTTGCTGTAATTGTTTCGCCGCCTGTTGTCTTGCCACAGCCGTTTGCACAGGTGTAAACTGCTTCTTTACCTGCTGTTTCACACTTGGGCTCTACTTTTGCTGCGGAAAGCTGCATTTTATGACCAAGAGCTGGTGTTTCTGTCTGTGCAATAAGAATTTTGTCACATACTGAACACTTCTCACCTGCTGTAAGACCTGTAGCTTCACAGGTTGCTGCTACTGCAGGAATTGTCTCTTTTGTATGACTTTCAGTTAACTTATCAGTTTTGTTGTAAATAACAAAGCTTGCAGCCATATCGTATGCCCTTGAGCCGCCTACAGCGTAATCTGCAAGCGCATCCCAAGCGCCGTCGCCTGTGTTGTCAACATCCTTAACAACCCAATCAAATATATAGCATGAATTTACAGGAATGTCTTCTTTTTCAATTTTTTCACCGCAGTTGTATACAACTCTGTTAACGTCCTGTGCCTTAAGCACATCTACGATGTCTTTTCTTGAGGTTTCATAGAAACGGATGTTTGAATAAGTTGCAGTTGTTACGTCTTGTGTTGCACCAAAACGTACGGCCATTTTAGTACAATTAGAGGGAGTTGTAAATGTTATCTTCTGTAAGCCGTTATTTGTAGGATAAATACCTATATGAGAATTTTTCTGTATTTCGCCGTTATAGCTTGCACCGGTAATTGCGTTACCGTTTGCATCATAGAAGAACACAAACATCTGACCTTTTGTTCCGGCGTCAAGTTTCATGTCAGCTTCAAAGGTATACTCTGTATTACCTTTAACAGGAATAGAGTAGTGAGTAGCAGAAGAACCATAATTTGTGTAAACTTCATATTTAGGCTCTACTCCAGTGGTATTAATGGTAATAGTACCCTTAGTAACATCGTATTTTACTCCACCATGGGCTGCGCCGGTAATTGATGTTGATTCTGAATAATAGAAATCACTGAATGAGAAAAGGTTTTCGTAAGTGAGGTCGAAGGTTCTTTCTTCAAGCTTAAAGCTATTGTAAGCTGAAAGAGCTGATGAAACAACACTGTTCCAACCGGTAACATTATTGTTTGAGCTATTAATATAATTACCTACATTAGCGGCAGAAATAAGATTGTTTGCCATTGTTACAAAAGATGCAACAGATGCAGGAGTGTATCTACCAGGGTCTGCCTTAATGCTATTATACATATCCTTTGCATTATTTAAAGCGTTTTTCAAAGGAACAACGTCAATAACATAAATGGTTTTTTCTGACTGAACTGTATTATTGGCAGCATTGCTAGTGATAGTCCAGCTAGGCTTTATTGCTTTATAATAAGTGCTGCCTGAACCGAATGTGCCGCCTGTGTACTGAAGATAAGCAGCATAAATATCCCAACCACCCTTACTTGCACATTGACTGGAATTAGATGTATTTGACTGTGCACCGAGATATGCAGTAGACTGGAGATTGTCCAAAATATAGTTAAAAGTAAAATGGGTATAATATTTGTTACTTGAAGCCGTTGACTTTGACATCCAGAAACTTGAAGGAATGGAAAGGCCGTTAGTATTAGCGGACATATAAACCTGAGATACTCCAACCTTATTACCGCTTGAAGAGTCAATATCAAAAAGAATACCAATCTGGGGTGTTGTAACGCCGTCCCAAACAAGAGTTGTTTCCGGATACCAAACGCGCGCACCATCAGCCTTACCATTCAGATTACCGAATGATACAGCATAACCACTATCAACGCTGGTACCGTAATGAGGTGAATAAAGCACATTTTTAAAATATCCTTTATTCGCAGTGGTTGTAGCATCATCACCGTGGAATTTACCGGATACAGTGGTGTACTTAAGAGCAGTAGTGAATGAACTTTCATTTAATCCACTAATTTTTGCTTTGTTGATAATCGCAGTAGGACTGTTTGCATCAGCTGCCTCTGCCTCTGTCGGTGCTACCCACACCCAACAGGTGAGAAGCATCAGCATTGCCAGAAATACTGACATCGATTTTTTGAATAAACCGTTTTTCATTTAAAAACCTCCTATTAGCCATAGATATACCAAGGCTATTATATTCATAAACATTTTACAACTTTATTACATCTTATGCAATATAAATTATTTACAAAACGGAAAGAATTTTTTAGTCAATTTGACAGTATGTTTTAAACCGTTAAAACATCGGAAGTAAATATGTTTTAAATCTATATGTATATACTTATATCTTGTTGACATTTTCATTGCTATATATTATAATATTTTTTAATATTGAAAAGGGATTTTGTCTACTTTAAACAAAGCCTTTTTTAAATTGTATCAATTGAAAGGAAAGAGAATATGAACACTATCGACAAAAATCATGAAGCTCTGTTCACCCCCTGGAAAATAGGCAATGTGGAAATTAAAAACCGTATTGTTATGTGTCCTATGGGCGGTACATCACTTTTCGGATGGTTTGAGCTTGGCGGATGTCACTTTGACAAGGAGGCTGCAAAGCTTTTCCTCGAAAGAGCCAACAACAACGTAGGTCTTATCATCCCCGGTATTGCACCCTTACGTGACACCTTCTGGGGCAAGTGGCTTTGGCAGAACCCCAAAATGTTTGAGGAGCTCAAGGAGTTCATGGACGAAATTCACAAGACCGGCGCAAAGCTCTTCGTTCAGCTTACCGCAGGTATGGGCAGAAGCTGGGCTATCACCGAGCTTGTTGCTCCCTTACATAAGAACAAGATTACAAGAGCACTCGTTAAGCCCATTCTCGATACATCACACGAGCTTGCTTCACCCTCACCCCAGCCCTCACGTTGGGCACACGATATCATCTGCCCCGAAATGACCAAGGAGCAGATTCACGAAATTATTGAAGCATTTGCAAAAACCGCAAAGCTTTGCCGCGATGCAGGTGTTGACGGTGTTGAGGTTCACGCTGTTCACGAGGGCTACCTCCTTGACCAGTTTGCTATTGAATTTTTCAACAAGCGTACCGACGAATACGGCGGAAGCTTCGAAAACAGATACCGTTTTGCCGCTGAGGTAGTTAAGGCTATCAAGGAAGCCTGCGGTGACGATTACCCCGTATCACTTCGTTATTCAGTTGAATCAAAGATGAAGGGCTTCTGCGAAGGCGCAATGCCCGGCGAAGAATACACAGAGGTCGGCAGAGCAATGCCCGAATCAGAAAAGGCTGCAAAGTACCTTCAGGACGCAGGCTACGATATGCTCAACGCTGACAACGGTACATATGACTCATGGTACTGGGCACATCCCCCCATGTATATGCCCCAGAACTGCAACCTTGATGACGTTGCTCACATTAAGAAGTTTGTTGATATCCCCGTTGTTTGTGCAGGCCGTATGGAGCCCGACGTTGCTGCAAAGGCAATTGAAGAAGGCAGAATCGACGGTGTAGGTGTTGCACGTCAGTTCCTCACCGACCCCGAATGGATTACAAAGCTTATCGAAGGCAGACTTGAGGACATCAAGCCTTGTATCTGCTGCCACAGCGGTTGCTTCAACTTCTCATCATCAAAGGGTCACGCTAACACTCAGGACCTCCTTGACACAATGGGTCTTGCACGCTGTGCTCTTACTCCTCAGACAATGCAGTCAAAGAAGTATAAGCTCATTCCCGCAAAGAAAATCAAGAAGGTTGCTGTTATCGGCGGCGGTATCGGCGGTATGGAGGCTGCTATCGTCTGCGCTAAGAGAGGACACAAGGTTACCCTTTACGAAAAGACAGACAAGCTCGGCGGTGTATTTATTGCAGCGGCTGCTCCCTCCTTCAAGGAGAAGGACCGTGACCTTATCAAATGGTACATCCGTGAGGTTGCAAAGCACCCCATCGAGGTTAAGATGAACACAGAGGTTAAGGACGTTGCTTCACTCGGCGCTGACGAGGTTATTGTTGCAACAGGTGCAAAGGCCAGAACAATCCCCGTTAAGGGCGCTGACACTGCAATTGAAGCTGTTGACTATCTCCTTGGCAATGCTCAGGTAGGTCAGAAGGTTACAGTTATCGGCGGCGGTCTTACAGGCTGTGAAATCGCATACGACCTCTTCCTTCAGGGCAAAGAGCCTACCATCGTTGAAATGCAGGACGACCTTATCACAACTCCCGGTATCTGCCTTGCTAACACATCCTTCCTTCGTGACTGCTTCAAGGCAAACAAGGTTCCCGTGCATCTCGAAACCGCACTTTGCGAAATCGGTGAAGGCAAGGTTACAGTTAAGGACAAGACCGGCAAGACCTTCGACATTGAAAGCGACAGCGTAGTTATGTCAGTAGGTTATGTTCCCACTCCCGTTGCTCCCAAGTCAAAGCACGTTCACGTTATCGGTGACGCTGCAAAGGTAGGCAACCTGCGTACAGTTATCTGGGGCGCATGGGACGTTGCAATGAAGATATAAACTGTTGAAAAGGAGAAATAATTATGATTTTAACTAATGAACAGCAGGAAATCCTCAACGGCTCAAAAGGCGACGTAATGGCTAAGGTTATGAAAACCCTTGTTATGTACGGTGAGGCTTTCGGCGCAGAAAAGCTTGTTCCCATCACATCAGACTATAACCACCTTGTTACCTCCTTCGGTCTCAAGGTTATGTCACCCGTTTATGACCTTATGCAGACAATTCTCGATGCAGGCGTTTCCTCAGGTCAGAAGTTCTCTGTTGACCCCCGCCCCATCGACAAGAATGTTCCCGCTAACTTCCTTCAGAACCTTATCTTCAACAAGTTCATGTACACCAAGCAGGACTTCTATGAAAAGCAGCTTGATAAGCTCGGTCTTCTCAATAAGGACGCTTTCACCTGCACCTGCTACATGGACGAGGTAGGCAACAAGCCCAAGAAGGGCGACGTTCTCTCCTGGGCAGAGTCAAGTGCTGTTGTATACGCTAACTCTGTTTTAGGTGCAAGATGTAACCGTAACTCCGGTATTATCGACATCATGGGCTCAATCGTTGGCTACGTTCCCTATTTCGGTCTTCTTACCGATGAGGGCAGAAAGGCAACTTGGGTTGTTAAAATCCAGACCGAAAAGAAGCCCGAGGCTCAGCTTCTCGGTTCAGCTATCGGTATGAAGGTTATGGAGGACGTTCCCTACGTTATCGGCCTTGACAAGTGGATCGGCAACGAGCTCGACGACAGCGCATGCGCTTACCTCAAGGACTTCGGCGCAGCTACAGCATCAAACGGTGCAGTTGGTCTTTACCACATTGAAAACCTTACTCCCGAAGCAGTTGAGCTTGGTGAAAAGCTTATTGCAGAGGGCGCAAAGGAATATATCATTGATGACGCTGAGCTTGAAAGAGTTCAGAAGAACTATCCCGTTATCTGGAAAAAGCCCGACGCTGCTGCCAAGCTTTGCTTCATCGGCTGTCCTCACCTTTCACTCCAGCAGCTTAAGGATTGGACAGACAACATTGAGGCTGAGCTCAAGAAGAAGGGCAACAGCAAGGTTTCAGTTCCCACCGTGCTTACTGCAGCTCCCAAGGTGCTCGAGGCATTCAAGAGAACTCCCTACTATGCACGTCTTCAGGCTACCGGTGTAATTATCTCTTACATCTGTCCTCTTATGTATATGAACAATCCTCTTTGCAAGAAGATGCCCGTAATTACCTGCTCAAACAAGCTTCGTACTTACACAACAGCTAAATTCTACAGAGAAGAAGAGATTTTAACAATCATTACTGACGGAGGTAAAAAATAATGAAACAGTTTAAAGGCAGAGTTGTAACTCCCGGCACAGTAACTGCAGAGGCTGTTGTTACCAAAAGCGGCTTCAACACCCTTGCTTCCTTCCAGAACGCTCTTCAGTTCGGTGATAAGGAAGTAAAATGCGGCGACCAGAACAACGCTGAATTATACGGAAAATCACTTCTCAATAAGGCTCTTTGTCTCCCCCAGACAATCGGCTCAACAACCGGCGGTCTTGTTCTTTACTGCGCTTGCGCACTTAAGAAAAACCCCGCCTGCATGCTTTTCTCAAACCCCATTGACTCACTTGCTGCTGCAGGTGCAGTTCTTGCAGATGTTTGGGTTGACGGCGTAACAATGCCCGTTATCGACTCTCTCGGTGAAGAATTCCTTGACTACGTTAAGGACGGCATGACCGTTAAAATTCTTGAAGACGGTATTGTTGAGGTTGGCTAAGGCTTAACGCTTATAAAAAAATTACTACAAGCTTACTTTTCGTAGGCTTGTAGTTTTTTTGTGCCGGAAATTGTATAATTATAAAATTCATATAATATTTACAAACAATAGAGTTAATTCTGTGTTTTGCACCTTATACTTAATTCAATAATTTGAAGGTATGCTTGTTCTACAAGCAAAACAATGCCGTGATTTACTTTAAAAGGCTCAGTTCAACAAGGCTGATATAATCACGGATACCTGTTTATGTTAAAAACAAAGTTAATATCATTAATCTGTGGTATCTCTTTTCAATACATCTCTCAACAGCAAAAGGCAACGAAAACTCGTTGCTTTTTTGCTGTTGTTGAAAAATACATGCTTTATATGTTATTATCAAAAAAACGAAACAAGGACGGTGCAGAAATGTCTGAAAAAATAATGATTGTTGACGATGAACCCGATATTATATTTTTACTGCGTGATTTTTTTCTTCTTAACGATTATGAGGTTATTACCGCAAAGGACATTGACGAAGCAACAAAAAAATTTGAGCAGAAGCCTGATTTAATATTGCTGGATATAAATATGCCCGACAAAAGCGGTCTCGATTTCTGCAAGCAGATAAGAAATCAGACTAAAGCACCTATTATCTTCCTTACGGCAAGAGCAAATGAGGAGGACATTCTTACAGGACTTAAAATGGGCGGTGACGATTACATAACAAAGCCCTTTAACATCCGTGAGCTTTTAGGCCGTGTTCAGGCTCACCTCAGAAGAGAAAAGCGAAGCAGAAATATTTTCGACGAAAAAAGCAATGAATTAAAAATAGACTACCCCGGTATGTGCGTAAGCTTCAACGGTGAAGAAATCCCCTTCACTAAAACAGAATTTGAAATTATTGAATTTCTTTCAACTAATCCGGGACAGGTCTTTGATAAGGAAAAAATTTATCAGCATGTTATCGGCTTTAATTCATACGGTGATAATACGGTTATAACCGAGCATGTAAGAAGAATAAGAAACAAAATCGCTAACGCCGGCTGTAAATCTTATATTGAAACCGTATGGGGGTTAGGCTACAGATGGATAAAATAAAAAAGCACTCATTAAAAAGCAATATAAAAATGAGGCCGTCCTTCTTCATTTATGTTTTTTTATATCTTCTCGGTGCCCTCTCTCTTTCAATAATCACGGTGCAGGTTGTTGATACATT
>JBGVGP010000089.1:0-3719 GCA_045121735.1 Acutalibacteraceae bacterium | reverse complement strand
CCCTGTTGCACAGGAGCTTTGTGTGCTTAAATCAAAAATAGAAAAGCTTGAAAAACATATAAAAGAATTGGAGGAAAAACAATGAAAGTATTTAACACTCTCACAAGAGAAAAGCAGGAGCTTATTCCCATAAAGGAAGGCGAATATAAGATTTACGCTTGCGGCCCTACCGTATATAACTTCATTCACATCGGTAATGCAAGACCTCTTTGCGTATTTGACGTTCTTCGTCGCTACCTTGAATACAGAGGTAATAAGGTTAATTTTGTACAGAATTTCACAGATATCGACGATAAAATCATTCGTCGTGCTAATGAAGAAGGTGTAACCTTCAAGGATATATCCGAAAAATACATTGAAGAATTCTGGACCGATGCAAAGGGTATGAACATCCGTGAGGCTACAACTCATCCCAAGGCAACTGAAACAATGGATGAAATCATCAGCATTGTTAACGGCCTTGTTGAAAAGAACTTTGCTTATGAGGTTAACGGTGATGTTTACTTCAGCACAAAGAAGTTTGATGAATACGGTAAGCTTTCACATCAGCCTCTTGAAGATCTCGAGGCAGGTGCAAGAATCAATGTCGGTGACGTAAAGAGAGAGCCTATGGACTTTGCACTCTGGAAGAGCGCTAAGCCCGGCGAGCCCTACTGGGAGTCACCCTGGGGTCACGGCAGACCCGGCTGGCATATTGAATGTTCAGCAATGGTACGCAAGTTCCTCGGTGAAACAATTGATATTCACTGCGGCGGTCAGGACCTTATCTTCCCTCACCACGAAAACGAAATTGCACAAAGTGAATGCTGCAACGGCGCTCCCTTTGCAAATTACTGGATGCATAACGGATTTATCACTGTTGATAAGGTTAAGATGTCAAAATCACTCGGTAACTTCTTCACAGTACGTGATGTTGCCGAACAGTATGGCTATGAGCCAATCCGTTATCTTATGATTTCCTGTCAGTACAGAAGCCCCATCAACTACAGCTTTGACGCTATTGCACAGTGCAAGGCTTCACTTGAAAGACTTTACACCTGCCGTGCCAATCTTGACTTTGCCCTTAAAAATGCAAAGGACGAAGCAGGCGAAAAGGATGCTGAAATCATTGCTCTTATCGATGGCAAGAAGGATAAGTTCATCGAAGCAATGGAGGATGACCTCAACACAGGTGAAGCCCTCGGTGCAGTATTTGAGCTTGTTAAGGACCTCAACACAAATGTAAACGACGGTGTTCAGTCAAAGTCTCTTGTAGAATATGCTATCAAGGTATTTGATGAGCTTATGAATGTTCTCGGTCTTCTTTATAACCGTAACGCTGCTTCAAGTCTTGATGATGAAATTGAAGCACTTATTCAGCAGAGAAACGATGCAAGAAAGAACAAGAACTGGGCAGAGGCGGACAGAATCAGAGATGAGCTTAAGGCACAGGGTATTGTACTTGAAGACACACCTCAGGGTGTAAAGTGGCACAGAGCATAAATTTTGTCTGTATAACCGCAGAGACTTAAATTGAACGGTTTCTGCGGTTTTATTTTTGTTAAAAGTATGTTATAATGGTCACAATAAGGCTGGTGAAAGTAATGAATAAAAAATCCGATCCGATTGCAGTTATAGATTCAGGCATGGGTGGAATTACAGTTCTTCGTAAGCTTTATAAGCTTATGCCCAACGAAAATTATCTTTATTTCGGTGATTCTGCAAATGCACCCTACGGTGTTAAAACAACTGATGAAATACGTCAGCTTACGGTTGACGGCTTTGAAATGCTTAAAGATAAGGGAGCAAAGGCTATAGTTATTGCCTGTAATACGGCTACGAGCGCGGCTGCGGCAGGGCTTCGTGAAAAATATCCCGATTTTCCTATAATTGGACTTGAGCCTGCAGTTAAGCCGGCGGCACTTTCAATGGAGCAGCCTGTTGTGCTTGTGCTTGCAACACCGCTTACTTTAAGGGAGAAGAAATATCTTAAGCTAGTTGAACGCTTTGAGGGTGAAGCAACCTTTATACCTTTACCGGCGCCTGAGCTTGTACGCTTTATTGAAAGCGGAAATCTTGATAGTGCTGAGGAAATTGCCTACCTTGAAAAACTTCTTGAGCCTTACGCTGATAACAGGGTTGATGCTGTTGTGCTCGGTTGCACTCATTTTCCCTTCGCTAGGCGTCAGATTCAGCGTATTTTAGGTGACGAGGTACTTGTTTTTGAAGGTGGAAAGGGTGCTGCAAGGCAGTGCAGAAGACTGCTTGAAAACAAAGGGCTTCTTGCTGATGAAAATCAAAAGGGTGAAATTACTTTCCTTAACAGCGACGAAAGTAAAATACCTCTTTGCAAGCAAATGTTTTATTATAAGGGATGATTCTTATGAAAATACAGGAAGAATTAAAAGCTTATCTTATGTCTCAGGGTGCAAGCGATGTTGGCTTTTGCAGTATAGATGACGGTGATTTCGGTGATTGCAGATATGCTGTGAGTATAGTTGTTGCATTATCTGACGCCATAGTTGATGAAATAGGCGCAGAGCCGACACATACTTATTTCAATCATTACAGGAGCGTAAATGCTTTTATTGACTCGCTTTTACTTAAAGCAGGTCTTTTTCTTCAGCGAAAAGGCTACCGATATATTACAGTTGCAGCCTCGCAGTCGATAAATAAGGACGGCTGGAATTACAAGGGCAGATATTCACATAAGAAAATAGCTGCACTTTCAGGCTTGGGCACTGTGGGTAAAAGCTCAATGTTTCTTCACAGTAAGTACGGCGCAAGCGCAAGACTCGGTACACTTTTCACTGACTGTGAATTCGAAGTTGAAAACGTTGTTCCTGTGTCGCCTTGCGAAAGCTGTAACGCTTGCGTTAATGCCTGTCCCAGCGGCGCGATAAGCGGTAAAATGTGGACAGCTGACTGTGAGAGAGAAGATATTTTTGACGCTGAAAAGTGCAGCACCTATATGAAAACTCATTTCAAGCATATCGGCAGGGGAGCAGTTTGCGGAATTTGCATGAGGGTTTGCCCCTACGGTGAAAAATAATTGCAGTTAAGTGTGTGATTTTATATAAAATTTTTTTCTTATTGGCAATAAAACAGCACCTTGACGAAAATAACGTAAACTATTGAAATTTCGCATTTATTATGAGATAATATCAATATAATATTATAGAAAAGGAGTAATGCTATAATGAAAAAGATTATTTGTAAAGTTACTTATGACACAGAAGCATCAGAGCTTATTGTAAAAAAGACAAGCGGTGAGTTCGGTGATCCTGCAGGTTATGAGGAAAGCCTTTACAAAACTGCTGACGGCAAGTTCTTCCTTTATGTAAACGGTGGCGCTGAGTCAATTTACCGCAAGGAAGACATTAAGAGAATGGCTGCAAATAAAGCAGAAGAGTGGCAGGCAAAGGCATAATTTTAAAAGTAATCCGGCTGCGGCAAGCGTAGTCGGATTATTTTTATATAAAATTCCTTAAAAGTATTGACTTTATTGTGTTATCGTGCTAAAGTATTAAAGTATTATATTTTAGGAGAATAGTATGAATATTGAATCACGAATTTTAAAACCTGATGAAAGAGCAGCCTGTGTTCTGCGTTCTCTTTACAGAAATCTTGGCTACTGTCAGTATAAGATGAGCAAGTTCGAGGAATATGCTCTGTACATAAAAAACAAGGACTTCCTTGTTTCTGACGGCATTATTTCATTTACAGATACCAACGGCAGA
>JBGVGP010000088.1:0-2128 GCA_045121735.1 Acutalibacteraceae bacterium | reverse complement strand
GTGAATTTCAAGGTTGAGTCTGGAAATAATCTGTGCAAATTCCTCACTCTTTTCAGTGATTTCAAAGGTCTTTTCGCTGATGCTCTTAAGACTTTCTTCACCACTTGAAATCTTAGAATTGAAGTCATTTATAGCCTTTTCAGCATTGGTATAGTCAAGCTCGATTTCCTTAAGTCTTGCATCAGCGTCGTTCTTTTCCTTCTGCAGCTCTTCAAGGTCAAGCCATGCAGAGGTATACTGCTGGAAAGCAAGATTATATTCACCCTCAAGACGGATTTTCTCTTCCTGTGCAGCAGAAAGACTTTGTCTGAGACATTCACTTTCACGCTCAATAGAATTAAGCTCTTCAACAATTCTTTCGTAATCACTGTTGAGTGATTTTACAGCTTTATCAAGCTCGTCCTGCTTGTTTTTAAGCTCTTCAATTTCTGTACCTCTTGAAAGGATACCTGCGCTCTTATCCTGTGAGCCGCCTGTCATTGAGCCGCCCGGATTTATAACCTGACCGTCAAGCGTTACAATCTTGAAACGGTGATTATACTTTTTTGCAATGTTAATTGCGCTTGTAAGGTCCTCTGCAACAACGGTTTTACCGATAAGTGAGGTTATAATTTCGTGATAAAGCTTATCATAGGAAATAAGGTTAACGGCCATATCAACATAGCCGTAGCAGTCATCAAGGTCTTTTTCTTCAAGAACCTTTCCCTTTATTGCAGAAATCGGCTGGAAGGTAGCTCTGCCGAGGTTTGCGTTTTTAAGGAAGTTAATTGCAACCTTTGCGTCGTTTTCCGTATCAGTAACAACATTCTGAATAGAATTACCAAAGGCTGTTTCAATAGCAACAGCATACTCACCCTTAACAGAAATAAGCTGTGAAACTGTGCCGTGAATACCCTTAAGAGCACCCTTTTCGCCTTCCTTGATAATTTTTCTTACTGCGCCTGAATAGCCCTCCATGTTCTTTTCAAGCTCAAGAAGCATCTTGACCTTTGAGGCAGTACGCTGGCTTTCAAAGCTCTTTTCGTCAAGCTCTCTTTTAAGCTTGTCCGCTTTTTCATCCTTCTGATTAAAGCGCAGTGTATAACCGTTAAGAGCATTGGAAAGCTCATTGATTTCGTTTTCACTTGCTTTTACAGACTTCTCGCATTCTTCCTTTCTCAAAAGGAATGAATCAACTGCAAGCTTCTTCTGCTCAAGTAAGCCGTCAACGGTTTCCTGTCTTGCAAGAATTTCATTTTTTGATGAAAGAGCAGTTGAAACCTTAACGCGGCAATCGGCAAGCAAGGCTGTAAGAGCTGAAATTTCCCCGGAAATCTTATCCTTTTCCTGCTGAAGCTCACCGCCTGAAAGCTTCATTTTTTCAAGCTCTGCATTCACCTCGTTGAGCTTATCATTTTTTTCAGCCTTAATTGCTGTAATTTGTGCAATAAGCTTTTCCTCTGTTGCAATTTCTTTAAGAAGCTCTTTTTTGTCGCTTTCACTGTCGAATCTGCTTTTTTCAATTCGTTCGATTGTGTCTCTGTTATGCTCAATTGAGCTTTTAAGCACAGCCTTCCGGCTGCCGGCATTAGCTGCCTGTTCCTCAAGCTCAGAAATATGGTTGCGGATTTCGTCAATTTCGATATTGATGTTCTGAGTGGTTCTTACACTCTCCTCTATCATATTTTCAATTTCGGAAAGCTCTTTTTCAACCTCACTGTAATGACCCGCAGCAATAGAAATATTATCCTCCTGCTTGCGAAGGCTGTCACGCAGGCGGTCAATATTGTAAAGCCATAAGCCAATTTCAAGATTTTTCTTTTCTTCGGCATATACAAGAAACTTTTCGGCCTTTTCACTCTGATGCTTCAAAGGACCGATTCTGCTTTCAAGCTCGGAAAGAATGTCTCTTAAACGCACAAGATTTTCTTCTGCCTGTGAAAGCTTTTTAAGAGAGTCGTTTCGTCTGTAACGGTACGATGAAATACCTGCTGCTTCTTCAAGCATTTCACGGCATTCCTTACCCTTACCGCTTACCATATCGGCAATTTTACCCTGGCTGACCATTGAATAGCCGTCTCGACCGAGACCTGTATCCATGAAAAGCTCGTGCACATCGCGAAGACGTACACCTACACCGTTAATTTTA
>JBGVGP010000087.1:0-2763 GCA_045121735.1 Acutalibacteraceae bacterium | reverse complement strand
GCCTTTGCAAGAGGCACTGCTTTATCTGCATCGTCGATTGCAACTACAGGAATTATACCCAATTCGTAAATTTCTTTAAACATATCCATTATATATTCCTCCTTAAACGCCTGAATATGATGAGAAGCCGCCGTCAACAGGAAGAACTACACCTGTAATAAAGCCTGCAGCCTCGTTGTTAACAAGGAAAAGAAGCGCACCGTCAAGCTCCTTGCTTTCACCGAAACGACCCATAGGAGTCGCTGCAAGAATTTTGTCTGTTCTGGGTGTGGGTGAGCCGTCGGGATTCCATAAAAGTGCAGCATTCTGCTTTGTTGAGAAGAAGCCGGGAGCAATTGCGTTTACACGGATACCTTCCTTGGAGAAGTGAACTGCAAGCCACTGTGTAAAGTTTGAAATTGCTGCCTTTGCGCCTGAATAAGCAGGGATTTTAGTAAGAGGAGTAAATGCATTCATCGATGAAATGTTAATGATGTTACAGCCCTCTCTGCCGAGCATCTGCTTTGCAAAAGCCTGTGTAGGAATAAGTGTGCCCAAGAAATTAAGATTGAAAACAAAGCCAACTCCGTCAGCATCAAGATTGAAGAATGTCTTGCAGTCTTCGTCAATATCACCTGCAAAATAATATTCCTTATCAGTTGTTGCTCTGGGGTTGTTACCGCCTGCGCCGTTTATAAGAATATCACATTTGCCGAGGTCTTTTTCAACTGATTTTGCAATTTCATTACAGATGTCCTTATCAAGAACGTTACACTTATATGCCTTTGCAACGCCGCCTTCTGCAACAATTTCATCGGCAAAAGCCTTGGCTGCCTCTTCATTAAGGTCAAGAAGTGCTACCTTTGCACCTGCGCGGGCAAGAGTTTTTGCAAAGCCAGAGCAAAGAACACCGCCTGCACCTGTTACAACAGCAACCTTACCTGTAAGGTCTGTACCGAGTACGTTTTTAATCATAACCGTTCCTCCTTATTTGTTAAGAGCCTTTTCACAGGCCTCAAAAAGTCCGTTGATATATGTTGCGCCGAGTGCTCTGTCATAAAGTCCGTAACCGGGTCTGCCTGTTTCGCCCCAGATCATTCTGCCATGGTCAGGACGGACATAACCGTCAAAGCCTGTTTCAACAAGTGCCTTGACAACCTCATACATATCAATGCTTCCGCACTGTGAAAGATGTCCGCTTTCTTCAAATGATCCGTCATCCATAATAAGGATATTACGGATGTGCATAAAAGCAATTCTGTCCATAGCACTGTATTTTCTTACCATTTTAACTACATCGTTTGTCTTTGCGCAACCGAGTGAGCCTGTGCAAAGGCAAAGTGAGTTTGCGGGGCTGTCAACAATTTTAAGGAAACGGTCAAGATTTTCTTCATTTGTGATGATTCGGGGAAGGCCGAAAATAGGATACGGTGGATCGTCGGGATGAATTGCCATTCTGACATCACATTCCTCAGCAACAGGAATTACCTTCTTAAGGAAGTATTCAAGGTTATTCCAAAGGCCGTCCTCACCCACTTCAGCATATTTTCTGAAAAGAGCCTTAATTTCGTCCTTTGTATAGCTTGCATCCCAGCCGGGAAGGTCAATATCATCAACAAGAGGATCGAGACCTCTCATCTGGTCCCAGTACATTACAAGGCTTGTTGAGCCGTCGGGAGCTTCCTTGTCAAGCTGTGTTCTTGTCCAGTCAAAAACGGGCATAAAGTTATAGGTTACACACTTAACGCCGTACTTTGCGCAGCGACGGATATTTTCACAGTAAACCTCAATAAGCTCATCTCTGTTAGCGCTGCCGAGCTTGATATCCTCGGGAACGGGAATTGATTCAACAACATCAAAAACAAGACCGTGCTTTTCACATTCTGCAGTCATTTTTGCAAGGCTTTCTTCGGGCCATACCTGACCGGGCTTTACATCATAAACTGCTGAAACAATTGAGCGCATATTGGGAATTTGGCTTATGTTTCTTAAGGTAACGGGATCATCGTAGCCGTACCAACGAAATGACATTTTCATATTATTTCCTCCAAGCTGAAAAATCTTTTTGCATTATTATAGGAGATACCCTCCACAATTTCCTTAAGAGCCTTTTCGTCATAAGGATACTCACCGTCTTCAACCCATGTGCCTACAAGGTTGCAGAGTATACGGCGGAAGTATTCGTGTCTTGTATAGCTCAAAAAGCTGCGTGAATCGGTAAGCATACCAACAAAATTACCGAGAAGACTGAGCGAAGCAAGGCTTCTGAGCTGCTCCTCCATACCGAGCTTTGTATCATTGAACCACCATGCAGAGCCGTGCTGAAGAGTACCGGGATAGCCCTTCTGCTGGAAAGCACCGAGCATTGTATCAATAGCACTGTTATCCTTACTGTCAAGGCTATAAAGAATAGTTCTGGGAAGTGCATCCTCACTGTACATTGCATCAAGAAGCTTTGCAAGGTCAGCAGTGCTGTCGTGGGGACCTATTACGTCAAAGCCTGTATCGGGACCGAGCTTTTCAAACATTTTTGTATTGGGATTTCTTAAGCAGTTATAATGAAGTTGCATTGCCCAACCCATTTTTTTGTATTCCTTAGCGCAGAACAAAAGAAGCTCTGTACCTACGGCATCAACCTCATACTGTGAACATGTCTCACCGCTGAGTGCTTTTTTCACTGCATTATCAAGTGCCTCTGCATCTGCCTTTTCAAAGTATATATAGTTAAGACCATGGTCACTTGCCTTACAGCCGCAAGCAGCAAAATATTGGAGTCTGTTTTTA
>JBGVGP010000086.1:0-5053 GCA_045121735.1 Acutalibacteraceae bacterium | reverse complement strand
ATGCTTTTCACCCGGTGAGCCGGTTACGATTGATTATACGTAGTGATTAAGCGTGAGGGAAGAAACAAGGGGTGATACCCTAACAGTAAAGCTGCCGCTGATGTCACTGCCGTCGGTTGTGGCAACGCTTATGTAGCATTCACCCTGTGAAACGGGAGTAAGCACACCGTTACGGTCAACAGTACAAACTCTTTCATCGCTTGAGAACCACTTAAGCACCTGATTACCTGCATCGGAGGGAGAAACGGTTGCAGTAAGCTTTTCACCCTGTGAGCCGGGAACGATTGATTTTACGTACTGATTAAGCTTGAGGGATGAAACAAGCGGAGATACCGTAACAGTAAAGCTGCCGCTGATGTCACTGCCGTCGGTTGTGCTGTAGGTAATTTTTGCACTGCCCTCCTTGAGAGCCTTAAGATTTACAGATGCAATACCGCTTGAGGAAACCTCGGGATCAGAAACCGAAACAACAGAGGTCTTTGAGCTTGTCCACTTAAGACTTTTGTTTGAAGCAGTTTTGGGCTGAACCATAACCTTGAAGGTCTCCGTAGCTCCGACAGTCATATTGAGCTTGCCTGCCGTGAGCGTTGAAAACGGCTCAAGAGACTCAACCCTTTCCGATGCTGCCGCTGCTTCAATTTTCACAAAATCGGCAAGCGGAGAAACGGGCACCGCGGTGACCGTCATCAGCATGCACATTAGAAATGCAATAATCCTTTTCTTCATAGTTTCATACCTCATTTCACAAAATTACTTATATCACAAAACGAACTGTTATTTTTATTATATTATATATAATACTATATTGGTAAAAATACCGATACACAAAGCCATTATAGAGTAAAAGCACCCTTATGTCAACATAAGACACGAATTGTATTGAAAAAGTTTACAAAATGTGTTATCCTAAATTCAGAAACAAACGTATTTTGTAACGGAATGAGGAATTTTGTATGATAAAAATGATTTCATGGAATGTCAACGGAATAAGAGCCTGTGTTACAAAGGGCTTTGTTGACTCCTTCAACACCCTTGATGCAGATATATTCTGCCTGCAGGAAACAAAAATGCAGGCAGGTCAGCTTGAGCTTGAGCTTCCCGGCTATCATCAGTACTGGAACTATGCTGAGAAGAAGGGTTATTCGGGTACTGCAATTTTTACAAGGCAGGAGCCCATAAGCGTATTTTACGGCATGGATATCCCCCGTCACGACACCGAGGGCAGACTCATCACCCTCGAATTTGAAAAATTTTATTTTGTAACCTGCTACACCCCCAATGCACAGGACGGACTTAAGAGACTCGACTACCGCATGGACTGGGAGGACTGCTTCAGGGAATATCTTGTTTCTCTTAGCAAAACAAAGCCCGTAATCATTTGCGGCGACCTCAACGTCGCCCACAATGAGATTGACCTTAAAAACCCCAAGTCAAACAGAGGAAATGCAGGCTTCTCCGACGAAGAGCGTGAAAAATTTACACAATTATTAGAGGCAGGCTTTACCGATTCCTTCCGTTACCTCTATCCCGATACCGAGAGTGCCTACTCCTGGTGGAGCTACCGCTTCAAGGCAAGAGAAAAGAACGCGGGCTGGCGTATTGACTACTTTGTTGTTTCAAGCAACATCAAGGATAAGATTATTGAATCAAAAATTCACCCCGAAATTTTCGGCTCCGACCACTGCCCTGTTGAGCTGCAGCTGGACCTGTAATTACGGGCAATTATGACAACTCTCGCAAATTGAGAGTGATTTCTAGATCTGTCGGGTGTACAAAAATGCATCCCTTCGCTACAATAAAAGCGAACCCGACAGAAAGGACGGTACGAAAAATGGAAAAGAAAACCTTAGGTGCATTTATCGCTCAGCTGAGAAAGGAAAAGGGGCTCACCCAGAAAAGCCTTGCAGAGCTTCTGAGTGTATCGGATAAAACCGTGAGCCATTGGGAATGTGACGAAACTTCACCCGATATATCCTTGCTTCCCCTTTTAGCCGAAGCTCTCGGCGTTACTGTTGACGAGCTTCTGAAGGGAGAAAAAAAGCCGGCCCAGCCGAGTGTTGAACATCATTATCTGCCACCGAAGGAGGAAGGCCTTACAGATAAGGCAAGCGCCCTTGCGACAAAAATACTTGATAAAATAAAGGGTAAAATGACCGGCGACATTGCTGAAAGGTACAGCTATTTCCGTATACTGAGCCTTATAGGTACTGTTATTGCTGCCGTTGTGATTATAAGCATTACGGTAACTAATCTTATTTCCTGTTATTTTATGGCAAGTGATATGGGCTTTGTTTCAGGCCTTGTGGCTTTTATCAGCTCGCTGTGGACTCTTGTGATTTCGCTCGGCTTCACCCTTGGTGCGAGAATTGCCTTTTATAAAAGCATGCTCCCCTCAGCCGAGGCAACAGATACAGAAAGAAAATATATTTACAAAGCAAACAGCTTCTGCTTTAATAATATTTTTCTTGTTTTCTGCTCACTTCCTATGGCGCTTACAGGCATAGACGCCCTTTATATTTCTGTTGTGCTGAATATCCCCTTGGCTGTGCTGCTGCTTGCTGTAATGTGGCTTGTGCTTCTGGTTACACTTAATAAAAAGGGCATTCTTTGCACAGATAAGAAAAAGCTGCTCAGAATAAGATATTTAAGCATTTTCGCTTTATCGGCTGTAATTATCACAGCCTCATCAGCTTTCTTTGCAGAAGCATTCTGTCACCCGAGAGCAGAAGAAATTGCCTTCTACAGCGCAGAGGAATTTATAGCATATATGGAAACACCGAAGGAGAAGCCGGCAAATTCTGACATAATCGACGGTGTTTCTGCAACCATACTCTTTTACGACGGTGTAATGATAGAGGATGACAGCGACTACGTGCACACCGAGGCTTTTGTATTCGGTGGTCAGCACTATAGCTTTAAATGGCTCAACAAGGACGTTTATTCCTACGACGAAGCCGATGACTGCATTTATGTAACAACCTATGAGGCTAAGCTCGAGCAAAAGGACAAGGAAATTCTTGTTGACGACGGTGTACCTATAGTAATTGTTATGTTTCTGGTTGTTGATGCAGTTACCTGCTTATGTCTTTATAAGAGGAAGCTTAAGGCACTGACCGAAGGATAAAATAACGGGGAGCGGCGAGACACCACTCCCCGATTTTTTTACTTAAAAAAACTTTTTTGAAAAAAATCAAAAAAAGTTTCAAAAAAGTGTTGACAAATCGATTTCGTTGTTATATAATAGCGTTCGTTGAGTGGAAAGAAACCCACACACAAGTCGGTGTCTTTAGCGATGAGGGTCCACCTGTTCCCATCCCGAACACAGAAGTTAAGCTCATCAGTGCTGACAATACTTGGCTGGAAGCGGCCCGGGAAGATAAGGCGATGCCGACACAATGACCACAGCATAGGCTGTGGTTTTTTCTTTTTATTTTCTTTTTCTATTGATATTTTCTTAATGAATATAATATAATGTTAGGTGACAATAATTCTTCTGACCGATTACTTAAGGAGTGATTATATGGCTGAAAAAGGCGGCAACGTTATTTTTATGCCCGATATTGAATATAAATCCTGGCTTAACGGCAACAAGGAGCTGCTTGAAGAGGTACTTAAAACCGGCAAGGTTTCTACCCTCTGGCTTGCAAAGGGTAAAAATAAAAGCTTTCTTATGAGATATTTCAAGGAGTGCGGCTACACCGTAACTCTCGACGACTAAAGGAGATAAAAATGAAAAAGGATATTGAAAAAGCAAAGAAATATATAAAGCTTGCAGCTTCCGTTGCAGTTTTTGCAATGACGGTTTATACTCTTATTCCCAAAAATGAGAAGTTCAAGGTTGCTGATACAGCTATGCTTGAGAGGTTTACTCCCGCGGCAGAGTAGTAAGCCGTTTTCAATGCGCAATGCGCAATGCACAATTCGCAATTGCGGGCAAGACTTTGCATATATGAAAGTCTGTTACCGCCAAATCAGTCAGCATATAAAAAGCAGGTGCTTTGAACGGCAGCTGCTTAATTTTTTCATAATGCTTCAGCGTGGCGGGTTATCATCAACCTTCGCCCGAAGCGTCGGGCGCGATTGCGAATTGCGCATTGCGCATTGCGAATTATTTCTTGAACTGCTTCTTCTTTATAAAAGGTGAGAAAGAAATGAAGGACGAAATTTAAAAAATCAAAAAGTATGTAAAGCTTATTAAATTCGCTGCAGCCTGTGCAACAGTAGCTATGGCGGCTTATACCCTTATTCCGAAAAGCGAGAAAATTACAGATCTGGATACCGATGCTCTTGAGCAGTATACACCTGTTGCAGAGTAGTAAACCGTTTTCAATTCGCAATTCGCAATTGCGGGCAAGACTTTGCATATATGAAAGTCTGTTACCGCCAAATCAGTCAGCATATAAAAAGCAGGTGCTTTGAACGGCACCTGCTTAATTTTTTCATAATGCTTCAGCGTGGCGGGTTATCATCAACCTTCGCCCGAAGCGTCGGGCGCGATTGCGAATTGCGCATTGCGAATTACTTCTTAAACTGCTTCTTAAGTCTCTGCTCCTTTGAAAGAATAGCCTTACGAAGACGCAGTGAAACGGGAGTTACCTCAAGAAGCTCGTCGTCCTTGATGAATTCCATACACTGCTCAAGTGAAAGATTTGTGGGAGGCACAAGACGAAGCGCATCGTCAGAGCCTGAAGCACGGGTGTTTGTAAGGTGCTTCTGCTTGCAGACGTTACATACAACGTCCTCGCTCTTTGCACACTCACCGACAATCATGCCCTCATAAACAGGCACACCTGCACCGATGAAGAGACGACCTCTGTCCTGGGTGTTGAAAAGACCGTAGGCAGAGCTTTCACCTGTTTCGTGTACAACGATCGAGCCGCGCTCACGGGTGATGATATCTCCCTTATAGGGCTCATAGCCTGCAAAAAGCTGATTCATAATACCGTTACCGTTGGTATCGGTCATAAACTCACTGCGGTAGCCGATAAGACCTCTTGCGGGAATTCTGAACTCAAGATGAGTTGAGCCGCCGTCACGGGTACCCATATTTTCA
>JBGVGP010000085.1:0-4700 GCA_045121735.1 Acutalibacteraceae bacterium | reverse complement strand
ATGTATCTTACAGGTATTTCCAACATCAGAGACGTTCTTCCCTTCCCCAGAACTACAGGTTCAGCAGATTTCTAATACTATTTTCCCTCGGAGGTTTAACTATGGCAGAATTAAAATCATACACAAAAGAACAGCTTCTTGACTTTAAGGCATCACTTGAAAAGGAATATGAAGCATATAAGGCACAGAGCCTCAAGCTTGATATGTCCAGAGGCAAGCCGGGTTCAGATCAGCTTGCAGTTTCAAACGGTCTTCTCGATGCAGTTACATCAAGAGACTGGGAGGATGACGCAAGTAATCATAGCCTTGAATACAGAAACTACGGTCTTCTTACAGGTATTATCGAATGCAAGGAAATTTTTGCAAAGCTTCTCAAGGTTCCTACAAAGAATGTTATTGTTTGCGGCAACTCAAGCCTTAACATGATGTTTGACTATATTACACAGTGTATGCTTACAGGCAGCGGCGCAAAGCCCTGGAAGGATCAGGGAGAAATCAAGTTCCTTTGCCCCTCACCCGGATATGACAGACATTTCTCAATCGCTCAGTATTACGGTATCAAGCTTATCCCTGTTGCAATGACAGGTAAGGGCCCTGATATGGACGCTGTTGAAGAGCTTATTAAGGATCCTTCAGTAAAGGGTATGTTCTGTGTTCCCAAGTATTCAAATCCCACAGGTGAAACCTATAGCCACGAAACTGTTGAAAGAATTGCTGCAATGTGTCCTGCAGCAGAGGATTTCCGTATCATCTGGGATAACGCTTATATCATTCATGATCTTGCAGAGGAAAGCGACAAGCTTGATAACATTTTTGACGTGCTTAAGAAGTACGGTCACGAGGATATGGTAATTGAGTTCACTTCAACCTCAAAAATCAGCTTCCCCGGTGCTGGTGTTGCAGTTCTTGCCGCATCTGACAAAAACATTGATATGATTATCAGCCGTATGTCAATTCAGACAATCGGTTATGACAAGCTCAACCAGTTCAGACACGTTAAGTTCTACAAGGATGTCAAGGGCATTAAGAACCATATGAAGCTTCACAGAAACATTCTTGCTCCCAAATTCAAGGCGGTTATCAATGAATTCCAGTCACAGCTTGGTGAATATAAAATTGCTGAATGGACAAAGCCCAACGGAGGTTACTTTATCAGCCTCGATGTAATGCCCGGCACTGCAAAGAGAGTTTATGAGCTTTGTAAGGAGGGCGGCGTAACACTTACAACTGTTGGTGCGACCTTCCCTTACGGAATTGATCCCGAGGATAAGAATATCAGAATTGCTCCTTCATATCCTCCCGTTGATGAGCTTATGACTGCAACAAAGCTTCTTTGCCTTTGTGTCAAGCTCGCAGCTGTAGAAAAGCTTTTAGCTGAATAATTATAATTACGAATACGGCACCTTGTTGATTTATTATGTTGATAAGGTGTCGTAATTAATTAGTTTTAAGGGGGTTGTTTTATGAAAATTAAATCCCATATTTATAAGCCTGCTCTAGTTATTGTACTTATTATATCAGTTCTTGTCGGTTATAAGCTTGTGGACAGAGCATTGTGTGATCACGCTTTTTCGAGCTATGCTTCTGACGGAAATGCAACATATCTTTCCGACGGTACAAAAACAGCGTTTTGTGATAATGGCTGCGGCAAAAAGGACAGGGTGAATGATAACGGCTCCCGCCTTAAGCTTTCAAAGCCGACACAGCTTACTGCCGAACAGACAACAGAAGCTGTTACACTCACCTGGAATGAGGTTGAGGGAGCAACGGGCTATGACATTTACCGTGAATATGAGGACGGCCAAGAAGAGCTTGTTATCTCAACGAAGAAAACAGAACACACTGTTGACAAGCTCGAGCCCGCTTCAAAGCTTCGTTTTAACATAAAGGCATACATAAAAGACGGCAAAGATGTCCTTCGGGCTGAAGATTCCGCTGTGATTTATACATCAACAAAATGCACAGTGGTTGAAAATATTACCTCAACCTCAAGCAGCTCTGCTGTAAAGCTTACCTGGGACGAGGTCAAGGGTGCTGACGGCTATTGCGTTTATATTAAAGATGCCGATAAATGGCAGGTGGTTGGCGAACACATAAAAAAAACAGCCTATACTGTTAAAAAGCTGTCTTCGTATGAAAGCTATACATTTGCCGTGCGCTCCTATGTTGAAACGGATTCAATAGTATTTTCAGAGTATGTATCATATGAAGCAAAAACAAAGCTGAAAGCTCCTGAGACAAAAATTGAGCTTACATCAAAAGATGAAATCACGCTGAGCTTTGAAGCTGTTGACAAGGCTGACGGTTATCAGGTTTACAGGAAAATCGACAGCGGAAAATACGAGCTTTATAAGGAGCTTGACAATGCCGAAAGCATAAGCATATCGCTTAAGCCGGATAAGTATTATACCTTTGCAGTCAGAGGCTATGTGAAGGAAGACGGTGAAATCGTTTCCGGTGATTATGAACCTGAAAAGGTACATTGCAGTGATACAGGCGACAGACTTGTTATTGATCCTTCAGAGGGTGATTGGAACCTTGTTCTTGTCAATAAGAAGAGAGAGCTGCCGCAGAGCTTCAGTCCGAAGCTTGCAGATATACCTGACGGCTACAGCATGGATTACAGAGCGGCAGTTTATTATAACGTAATGTATGCTGATGCGGCAGAAGAGGGAATATATCTCACACCTGTATCAGGCTACAGGTCAAATGAGCTTCAGCAGGAGATTTTTGATGAGTCGGTTGAGGGTTATATTTACAGTCTCGACCTCACACGTGCTCAGGCGGAAAAGAAAACATCGACAGAGGTGCTTATTCCCGGTACAAGTGAGCACAATCTGGCTCTTGCAGTTGATGTAGGCTGTGTGGAAGGTTATTTTGAAGATTCAGACGAATATCAATGGCTTTTGAAGAATGCACACAAGTATGGCTTTATAGAACGCTATACAGAAGAAAAGCAAAAAATCACCGGTATAATACCGGAACCCTGGCATTGGCGCTATGTTGGTGTTGAGTATGCTGAGGATATTAAAAACAGCGGTCTTTGTCTTGAAGAATATCTTGAAAAATACAATCTTATACCTTGACTTATCATATTAAATATGATAAAATCTATCCAATATTGTAAAGTGATGATCGGGAGGAGTAGTTCTCCGTGCCTTTAAAGAGAAAAGACGGTTGGTGCAAGTCTTAAGGTAAGGGAATGAAGGTAGCCCGTGAGCTTCGGGAAGAAATCAAATGAGAGTAGAGCCCGACGTAAGTCTGCGTTAAAGATTTTGAGTGCAGAGTATTTGTTTATTCTGAATTCAGGTGGTACCACGGAACATTCTCCGTCCTGATTATTTTCAGGGCGGAGTTTTTATTTTATTAAGTAAATGCAGGAAGCAACCTTGTTGCTTCGTTCAATTAACAAATCAGGAGTGAAAAAACTATGGCAAAAGAACTTGCAAAGCTCTATGATCCCAAGGACGTAGAGGACAGAATTTACAAGACCTGGCTTGACGGAAAATATTTCCATGCAGAGGTTGATCCTAAGAAGAATCCCTATACAATCGTGATTCCTCCTCCAAACATTACAGGTCAGCTTCATATGGGTCACGCACTTGATAACACTCTTCAGGATATTCTTATCCGTTTCAGAAGAATGCAGGGCTTTGATACCCTCTGGCTTCCCGGTACTGACCACGCTTCAATCGCTACAGAAGCAAAGATTGTTGAGGCTATGAAGGCTGAAGGTATTTCCAAGGAGGATCTCGGCAGAGAAGGCTTCCTTGAAAGAGCATGGGAGTGGAAGGCACAGTACGGCGGAAGAATCATTGAGCAGCTTAAGAAGCTCGGTTCATCCTGCGACTGGGACAGAGAGCGCTTCACACTTGACGAAGGCTGTTCAAAGGCTGTTAAGGAGGTTTTCGTAAACCTTTACGAAAAGGGACTTATCTATCGCGGTGAAAGAATCATCAACTGGTGTACTCATTGTAAGACCTCAATTTCCGATGCAGAGGTTGAATATGAGGAAAAGGACGGCAACTTCTGGCACTTTGCTTATCCCTTTGCTGACGGCAGCGGTAGTATTATTGTTGCTACAACCCGTCCCGAAACAATCCCCGGTGATACAGGTATTGCTGTTCATCCCGATGACGAAAGATATAAGGATGTAGTAGGTAAGACCGTAATTATGCCCGTTATTGGCAGAGAAATCCCCATCGTTGCAGACTCATATGCAAAGATGGATAAGGGTACAGGTGCCGTTAAAATCACACCTGCTCACGACCCCAATGACTTTGAGGTTGGTCTTCGTTGCAATCTTCCCGTGCTTGACGTTATGACCGACGACGGTTATATGAACGAAAAAGCAGGCAAGTATGAAGGTATGAATCTTATGGAATGCCGTAAGGCTATTGTTCAGGATCTTACCGATGCAGGTGCCCTTGTAAAAATTGAGCCAACAAAGCATGAGGTAGGTACATGCTACCGTTGCCATACTGCTGTTGAGCCCAAGGTTTCAAAGCAGTGGTTTGTAAAAATGGAGCCTCTTGCAAAGCCTGCAATCAAGGTCGTTCGTGACGGTGAGGTTAAGTTTATTCCCGAGCGCTTTGACAAAATTTATTATAACTGGATGGAAAACATCCGTGACTGGTGTATTTCCCGTCAGCTTTGGTGGGGACACCGTATCCCTGCGTATTATTGCGATGAGTGCGGTG
>JBGVGP010000084.1:0-3446 GCA_045121735.1 Acutalibacteraceae bacterium | reverse complement strand
CTTTAGCACCGATTGTTATTCTTACAAAATTACAGATTTTCTTATCACTGAAATGTCTTACAAGAATACCCTTTGACTTAAGTGCCTTGTAGAGATATTCACCCGAAACAGTGTCAGATTCGGCAAAAATGAAATTTGCCTTTGAATCAATAACATTGAAGCCTATCTTTTCAAGCTCTACTGCAGTGTATTCTCTGTTCTCAATGATTCTTTTGCAGTTTTGCATATAGTAATCATTTTCTTTTATCGCAGCTTCACCTGCCACAAGGGTAAGTCGGTTGATGTTATATGGATTAGTTGAGTACTTGATTTTATTGAGGTCCTCAATAAGTTCCTTGTCACCGAAGGCAAAGCCGAGTCTTGCACCTGCCATTGAGCGCGACTTTGAAAAGGTCTGTACAACAAGAAGATTCTTATATTCCTTTATAAGAGGATAAACTGACTCACCGCCGAAGTCAACATATGCCTCGTCAATGAGAACAACGTTGTCGGGGTTTGATTCAAGAATTCTGATTATATCTTCCTTTGAGATTGTTTTACCTGTGGGTGCATTCGGATTAGCGATAACAACGAAGCTGTTAAGACCGCAATAATCGTCAGCACAAACAGAAAAATCATCCTTGAGCGGAATTTTAACATAGTCAAGATTATAAAGCTCTGCATACACCTTATAAAAGCCGTAGCTTATTTCGGGAAATGCTGCCTTGACACCGTTACCTGCAAAAGCCATAAAAGAAAAGTTAAGTATATCATCCGAACCGTTGGAAAGATATATATTTTCATATTCTACACCGTAAAGCTCTGCAATTGCTTGCTTAAGGTGTTTACATTCCGGATCGGAATAAAGCCTTAAATCAGCCACTTCACGGCTGTTTACGGCATCAATAACACCCTGTGACGGCGGAAAAGGTGATTCATTTGTGTTGAGCTTGATGTATTTCATATCTCTTGGCTGTTCACCGGGAGTATAAGCTTCAAGCTTCTGATATTTTTCGTTTAAAAATCTGCTCATTTTATATCCTCAAAACGAATTGTAGCACTTCTTGCGTGTGCTGAAAGTCCTTCCTTTTCGGCAAAGAAAGCAACATCATCAGCAACCCTTGAAAGAGCCTCTCTCGTATAATATGTATACTGTGTCTTTTTAACAAAATCGTCAACTGAAAGCGGGCTTGAAAATCTTGCAGTGCCTGTTGTAGGAAGAGTATGGTTAGGACCTGCAAAATAGTCACCGAGAGCCTCGGGACAGTATCTGCCCATAAAAATTGAGCCTGCATGCTTGATTTTATCAAGGTAATCAAAGGGATTATCTACACAAAGCTCAAGATGCTCGGGAGCAATCTCGTTAGCAATATCAATAGCCTTCATAAGGTCATCGCTGACGATGATTTTTCCGTTGTTATCAATTGAAACACGGGCGATTTCTTCTCTGGGAAGAAGACTGAGCTGTCTTTCAATTTCAGCGCTTACCTTCTGAGCAAATTCAAGGCTGTCTGTTACAAGCACAGCGCTTGCCATTTTATCGTGCTCTGCCTGTGAGAGGAGGTCAGCGGCAACAAAAGAAGCGTCGCTTTTGCCGTCTGCAACAACTAAAATTTCACTCGGACCTGCAATCATATCGATTGAAACAAGGCCGTAAACCTGCTTTTTTGCTTCGGCAACAAATGCATTACCGGGACCTACGATTTTATCTACCTTTGGAACAGTTTCAGTACCGTATGCAAGGGCAGCTATAGCCTGTGCACCGCCTACCTTGAAAATACGGTCGACACCTGCAATTTTAGCTGCTGCAAGTATTACGGGATTAACCTTACCTTCAGTATTGGGAGGTGTTGTGATGCAAATTTCACTGCAGCCTGCAATTTTTGCAGGAATACTGTCCATAAGAACTGTTGAAGGATAAGCAGCAGTGCCGCCGGGAACATAAAGACCTGCCTTTTCTACAGGCATAACCTTCTGCCCGATAACAACACCGTCTTTATCGTTAATTATGAAGCTGTTTCTTACCTGCTTCTGATGGAAGTTACGGATATTTTCGGCAGCAGCCTTAAGAATCTCAATAAATCTCGGCTCAACACATTCAAAGGCCTCGTCAATTTCCTGCTGACTTACCTCAAGAGCGGTAAGCTTTGCCTTGTCAAACCTTTCGCAATATTCAAAAAGCGCTTTATCTCCGTTTTTTCTTACATTATATATAATATCCGCAACAATGTCCGAAACATCAGTAACGGCAGTTCCACGGGCAAAAATTTCATCATTTGAAACCTCACCGTATTTTAAAATGCTTATCATTTTATACACCTACCTGCTCGGAAAGTCCGAGTCTGATTTTTTCAATAATTTCATTTTTGAACTGATAGCTTGCCTTATTTGAAATAAGTCTTGCACTAATCGGCACAATTGTTTCCACAGGCTCAAGATTGTTTTCGTAAAGGGTTTTACCTGTTTCAACAATATCAACGATTACATCGGAAAGACCGAGAATCGGTGCAATTTCAATTGAGCCGTTAAGATGAATGATATCAATATCACGGCATTTTTCAGCGTAAAAATGCTCTGCAATATTTGTAAACTTTGTAGCAACACGTAAGGTTGTATTTACATTGTCACGAAAGTCCTTTTTAGCTGCAACTGCCATACGGCATTTACCTATATTAAGGTCAAGAAGCTCATAAACATCAGGCTCATATTCAAGAAGAATATCCTTGCCTGCAACACCGATATCGGCAGCGCCTCTTTCAACATAAATAGCAACATCGGAGGGCTTTACCCAGAAGAATCGGAGTCCGAGCTCTTCATTTTCAAAAATAAGCTTACGGTTTTCTTCAAGTATTGAAGGACAGGGAAAGCCTGCCTTGGCAAACATTGAATAAACCTTTTCACCAAGTCTGCCCTTAGGAAGAGCAATATCAAGCATTTCCATGTTAATTCTCCTCCTTCTTTGAAACATTAAGCACATGACGGAAACGCAGTGATTTGGGTATTTCTGTGCATACTCTTACGGTATTTCCCGCAGAAGAAAGAGATTCGGCAGTTTTTAAAGTATCTGCAATATTGCCTGAATGGAGTAAAACGATATCAAGATCATACTCCTCTTCCTGTAAATTATATCTTTCAAGAGCATCAAGGTAAACAGCAAAGCCTACAGCGCCGGAGCTTCTTCCCATTTTTCTCATAAGCTTGTCGTACTGTCCACCTGAAAGAATGCTTGAAGGAATACCCTTTATGTAGCCCTTAAAGGCGATGCCACTGTAATAACTCATATCATTTGTAAGTGAAAAATCAATTTTAATATTCTTTTCAAAGCCTGCTTCTCTTACAAAGCCGACAAGGAATGAAAATTCATTGAAATTAGCAAGTGATTCTTCATCAACACATATTTTTTCAAGTGCTGAAAGTGCATCATCAACACTTGTAAAATTCTCGGTAAATGTAAGGAGAATATCTTT
>JBGVGP010000083.1:0-3263 GCA_045121735.1 Acutalibacteraceae bacterium | reverse complement strand
TATTCCCGACGGCTTCGAGGACAGCATCAACGCCGAAATATACGAAACTGCAGCCGTATTTATAAAAAAAGAGGCGGCAGATATTGAAAACGGCTTTATATTAAGCGGCAACGGAATTGAAATCAACTGCACCTTCAGAGCAGTTTTTGATTCAAATATGGATAACCTTAAGGATATGCTCAACAACAAGCTTTTTGCATAATAAGGAGGTGAGGCAGTATGAAAGATATTCATTATGCTTTTTGTGTGGCGAGAATAAGAGCACTCGAAAACCGTTTGCTTTCAAAAGAGGACATAGCTATGCTGATAAGCCAGAAGGATTTGTCGGCTGCCTTGTCATTCCTTGAGAAAAAGGACTACTCCAAAGAGGGTGAAGCCGTTAACGCCATAGCAAAAAGGCACACCCTTGAGCTCAACAGCGTGCTTTGCGAGAGTGTTCCCGATAAAAAGGAGCTTGACGCTCTTTATATACTTAACGATTACTTTAATCTTAAGGTGCTTGTTAAGTGTATGCTTGAAAAAAGCAGTCCCGAGGAGCTTTTTACCTATCCTACAACAATTGATTATGACGATATAAGTAAAATCTGCGCTGACGCTGACTTCTCACGTCTTAAGCCACAGTACGCAGAAACGGCCGAGACGGCATACAGCCTTGCGCTTAAAAGTGAAAACGGCAAATTTTCCGATGTTGTTACCGATAAGGCGGCAATTAACGCGTTAACAGCCTATGCAAAGGGCAGAAACAGCGGAATACTCGGTAAGATTTGTGCTTTTCTTGCCGATACGGCCAACATCAAAATAGCCTTAAGATGCACTGCAACCTCACAGGACAGTGAATATATAAAAGAGGCAATAGGAGACTGCAACGACCTTGATAAGGCTAAGTTTATAAGCTCAGCCGTTTCGGGCGGTGAGCAGCTGTTAGCTTACCTTCAGTCAAGTCGATACAGCGAAGGGGTTGAAACCTACCTTAAAAATCCATCTTCCTTTGAAAAGTGGTGTGATGACGAGGTTATGAAAATTGCTTCTGCTTCCGTTTATACGAGCTTTGGCTTTGACCCTGCAGTTTACTACTTTTACCGTAAAAACCTTGAAATAAAGACTGTCAGAATGATTTTAACGGCAATTAAATCGGATGTTGACAGAAGCACTATAAAAGAGAGGGTGAGAAGGCTTTATGCATAAGATTGCAGCAATAGGGGACAGAGAAAGTGTTTTAGGCTTCAAGGCAATCGGCATGGAGATTTTCATACCCGCAGATAAAAATGAATGTCAGGCCGTGCTTTCAAGGCTGTGCAACGAGGATTACGGTATAATTTATATTACCGAAGAATTCAGTGCCGACTGCACTGACATAATAAAAAAATATGAAAATGCAATTTCTCCTGCAATTATTCTTATTCCCGGTGTAAAAAACAATACCGGTGAGGGTATGATACAGCTCGGCCGTATAATCGAAAAGGCCGTAGGCTCACAGTTGCCCGAATAATTTTACGCTGAAAAAGGTGAACAGATAATGAATGACGGAATAATTAAAAAAATATCAGGTCCGCTTGTTGTTGCATCGGGCATGAAAAATGCAAATATGTTTGACGTTGTCAAGGTAAGTGACGAAAGACTTATCGGTGAAATCATCGAAATGCACGAGGACAACGCTTCAATTCAGGTATACGAGGAAACATCGGGTCTTAAGGTCGGCTCAAGGGTTGAATCAACAGGTGAGCCCTTAAGCGTTGAGCTTGGTCCCGGTCTTATCGGCGGTATTTTCGACGGTATACAGAGACCTCTTGTTGAAATTATGAACAAGACAGGCAACAGCCTTACCAGAGGCACCGAAATTCCTGCCCTTGACCGTAGTAAGCAGTGGGTGTTTGAGCCTGCTGTAAGCATCGGTGAGCAGGTTTACGGCGGTGACGTAATCGGTACCGTTCAGGAAACCGAGGTTGTTAAGCATAAAATTATGCTTCCCGTTAATTTAAGCGGTATCATCAAGGAAATTACAGGCGGTACCTGTACCGTTGAGGATATAGTTGCAATTGTGCTTGACGAAAAGGGTGTGGAGCACGCTGTAGGCATTGTTCAGCGTTGGCCTGTGCGTAAGCCCCGTCCCTTTAAGAAAAAGCTTACACCCGATATGCCTCTTCTTACAGGACAGAGAGTTATTGACTCACTTTTCCCCATTGCAAAGGGTGGTGTCGGCGCAATTCCCGGTCCCTTCGGCAGCGGTAAAACCGTAACACAGCACCAGGTTGCCAAGTGGGCAGATGCTGACATTGTTGTTTACATCGGCTGCGGTGAGCGCGGTAACGAAATGACCGACGTTCTCAATGAGTTCCCCGAGCTTATTGACCCTCACACAGGCAAATCACTTATGGAAAGAACCGTGCTTATCGCTAATACGTCAGATATGCCCGTTGCTGCCCGTGAGGCTTCGATTTACACAGGTATCACTATTGCAGAATATTTCCGTGATATGGGCTACAACGTTGCTCTTATGGCTGACTCAACCTCACGTTGGGCAGAGGCTCTTCGTGAAATGTCAGGCAGACTTGAGGAAATGCCCGGCGAAGAGGGTTATCCCGCTTATCTTGCAAGCCGTCTTGCACAGTTTTACGAAAGAGCAGGCCGAGTTATTTCTCTCGGCAAGGAGGCAAGAGAGGGTACACTTTCAGTTATCGGTGCCGTTTCTCCTGCCGGCGGTGATATTTCCGAGCCCGTAAGCCAGGCAACCTTACGTATTGTAAAGGTGTTCTGGGGTCTTGATTCCGCACTTGCTTATAAGCGTCATTTCCCTGCAATCAACTGGCTTACAAGCTATTCACTTTATTCAAATACACTCGGTAAATGGTTTGACGAAAACATCGGCAAGGAATGGTCGGGTCTTCGCAAGGAAATTATGAAGCTTCTTTCTGAGGAAGCAGAGCTTCTTGAAATGGTTAAGCTTGTTGGCGTTGACTCGCTTTCACAAAGAGACAGACTCAAGCTTGAAATTGCACGCTCAGTAAGAGAGGATTTCCTGCATCAGCTTGCATTCCACGAGGTTGACACCTTTACCTCACCCGATAAGCAGCTTCTTATGATGAAGCTTATAATGGAATTTTACGACAAGTGTCTTGCCGCTCTTTCAGAAAATGCTACCGTTGATGCAATGATAGCACTTCCCGTAAGAGAACGAATCGGCAGATTCAAATATATACCCGAAGAAGAAACAAAGGAAAGCTACGCTGAAATCAAGAGTGAAATCAAGCTTCAGCTTAAAGAAT
>JBGVGP010000082.1:0-3849 GCA_045121735.1 Acutalibacteraceae bacterium | reverse complement strand
CTATCCTCTGCCACACGGTCAAGCAGTTTTATGCCCATATCACGGAAAATTGCCGTTTCGTAGGGGTGAATTGAGTCTATTTTTCTTTCTGCTCTGCCGCTGTATGGGAAAAGGTATCTGTCCTCACCCATTCTCACTGCCCTCCACAGATAAAAGGTGTTTTCAACGTCACTGCTTCTGTGGTGGTAGTCACGGATGAGTCTTCTTATAAAGCGAAGGTCTCTTTTTGTAAAAAGAACAGAGTCACCGTCGGTTTTTCGTGAAGAGACACTGACATAATAAAGTCGCATTCTTTCATCACGAAGCGGCTCGGTAATTGCAGGGTTAAGAGCGTGAAGCCCTTCCACAATTATTATTTCGTTTTCGCTTACGGTAAGCCTTTTAAAGTGGCTTCTTGCTTTAGTTTTGAAGCAGAATTCGGGAAGCTCACTTTCGCCCTCATCACAAAGCTCGTGAAGGCATTTTGAAATAAGCGGCAGGTCAAGGGCGTCAACAGTTTCATAATCAACGGTGCCGTCCTCAAAGGTATGGGGATTATCCTGTAAAAGATAAAAATCGTCAAGGGAAACAACGGTAGCGCTTCTGCCCTTTTCAATAAGCTTTTCTTTAAAAAGCCTTGCCGTTGTTGTTTTACCCGAGGAGCTTGGCCCCGCAAGCATAAGAAGGCACCTGCCCTTTTCGGCGGCAACCTCTGCTACGATTTCGTCAAGCTGTGTACGATAAGCCTTTTCACATTCCATAATGTATTTTTCGCAGTCCTCGTTTAAAAGTCTGTTAATCACTTCAACATCATAGTTTGCCAATATGCTCACCTCATTTTATTCCTTCGTAAAATTCGGCAATTCTGTGCTTGCGTTTTAAAATTTCATCGAAGTCGTTTATATATTCGTATGGGTATTTGTAGTTGAAAATTCTTTCAATTTCATTTCCGTGCGGATTTTTAAGCTTTGTTACTGCACCTGCACCTACGGAAAGGATGGTGTGGCACTCCTCCATCATATAAACATTGTAAAGGCCCTCGTAGCCCTGCTTCGCCCAACCTACATTTTCAAGGTTACCGAGGCTCTTGCTCTGACGGTACATATAATATGGAATGTATCCGGCAGCCGTAAGGGTTTTATATGTATAAGAAAGCATACTCATAGCAAGGTCACCTGTATTGGTTTCTCTTTTATCGGTAACAAGAGTTGCTGAGCGCTTGAGTGCAAGGGTATGCACGGTTATATTTTCAGGATTAAGTGAAAGCACCGTGTCAAGGGTGTTTTTATAGCTTTCGAGTGTATCTGTGGGAAGACCTGCAATAAGGTCCATATTGATAAAGTCAAAGCCCTCCTCACGGGCTGTCTTCATAGCCTCAAGAGTCTGTGCCGAGGTGTGGTTTCTGCCTATCTCCTTAAGCACATCATCGTTGAAGGTCTGGGGATTTATGCTGATACGGTTACAGCCGCAGCTTTTCATTGTACGGAACTTCTGTCTTGTAACGCTGTCGGGTCTGCCTGCCTCGATGGTATATTCCTTTATACCCTCAAGGCTGAAGCTTTTACCTATGGCATCGGTAACTCTTTCAAGAAGCTCCTCGGTAAGTGCCGTGGGTGTGCCGCCGCCGTAGTATACGCTTTCAAGCTCAAGACCGAGATTTTTTGCAATTTTGCCCGTTTCTTCAATTTCCTTTATCAGGTAGTCAACATATTCGGGCATAAGCTTTTTTGCCTTATCGTTTGAATGAGATATAAAGGAGCAATAGCTGCACCTTGTGGGACAAAAGGGAATTGAAACATAAAGTGAAAAGGATTTTTCCTTGCTTGCTCCCTCAATAATCGGCGCTTCCTTTTTTGCAACGCAAAGAGCAAGCTCGGTTTTTTCCTTTGTAACACGAAGCTCATTTTGAAAATACTCTTTTGCCTTTTCCTCACCCATTGAAAGGCTTAATTTACTCATAAGCTTTGCAGGTCTTACACCTGTAAGTATACCCCAGGGAGGTGTGTAGCCTGTCATTGTGCTTAAAAGCTCGAACATCATAAGAGCAATTTTTCTTTCAAAAAAGCTTTCTTCTGTATCGTAAGCGGGAATATCCTCCCCGTTATATTCATTTTTAAGACTCTGCTTTTCACCGCCGAGAACAACGGTTACCTCGGCAGTATTTCCGTCAAGAGAGGTAATTACACCGTCCTCCCCCTCGGGAAGAGCATCACTCTGCACTATTTTTTCGGGAAAAAAGAGACGCAGAAGATTTTCGGTTTCATAATGATACTTGTGATTAAGATTTACAAGATACATTTTAAATTCCTTTCATATAGGGGTTATAACGCTTTTCACGCTCAAGAGTTGTGCTAACATCGTGACCGGGATAAACCTCATAGTCTCCTTCAAGGGATGCAAGCTTTTTCATCGAAAGAAGCATTTCCTCACCGCTTCCGCCGGGGAAGTCCGTTCTGCCGACGGTGCCCTTGAAAAGAGTATCACCGGAAAACATTATTCCGTCAATAATGAAGCATACGCTTCCCTTTGTATGACCCGGTGTGTGAAGCACCTTTATTTTATGCTCACCGAAGGGAAGCTCCTCACCGCCGCAAAGAACAATATCTGCCTTTGCCTCGTTTTGTGAAAAGTGGAATTTTGAAGCAAGAGATTCATCCTTGTTATAAAGACAGGCTTCATCTGCCTTATGGACAACTATTTTTCCGCCACGGGCAGCCTTGAGGTCGCCTGTGCCTGAAATATGGTCAAAGTGGCCGTGGGTAAGAAGAATGTAACGAAGTGAGGTAATGCCCTCATTTTCTAACAGTGCATCAAGACGCCTGTTGTAGGTACCGGGATCAACGACAAGTGCCTGACCGCTTTCTTCATCCTTTAAAATATAGCAATTGGCATAAACCATTGCAGGTGAAAAGATTTTAAGCTTTAAAGACATATTTACCTCCGTTTCAGGGCCGAGGGCCGAGTGGCGCCTTACGGCGCAATGAATAATGAATGATGAATATTGAATAATGAATAATTAAGGGTTGTTGCACTCCGATTATGTAACTCCCTCAGTCAAAATCTTCGATTTTGCCAGCTTCCTCACTGAGGAGCCATAAGATGGCGGACAGCAGGCATGACGAAAAGACACTTGCCGCAAAGCGGCATCCTGACTACTCACTTAAGCCATTCGTCTGTGTTCATTATAATTGTAACAGGTCCGTCGTTAAGAAGCTCAACCTTCATATCAGCGCCGAAAATACCCTTTTCAACCTTACGCACTCCGTTTTTAAGAAGCTCGTCACAGAAGGCCTCGTAAAGTCTGTTTGCCTTATCGGGTGAAGCGGAAGGAATAAATGACGGTCTTCTGCCTTTTTTTATATCGGCGCAAAGGGTGAACTGTGAAACCACAAGCACCTCACCGTCAACCTGAGAAAGTGAAAGGTTCATTTTGTCGTTTTCATCGGTGAAAATACGGATTTCGGCTACCTTTTTTGCAAGAAGCTCCATTTCCTTTTCGGTATCCTCCTGCATAACGCCTAAAAGCACAAGAAAGCCTGTGCCTATCTGTCCTGTGATTTCACCGTCAACGGTTACCTTTGCTTTTGTTACTCTTTGTAATACTGCTTTCATATTAACCTCTTATAAAAGATATATCATTTATAGTGTGTTTTGAAAATTAATTATATTCTTTTATTCTCTGTTTATAGATTTTCACAGGATAAGCTTTCAAAAACAAATACCACAATTTTCGCTCATGGTCAGTCATATTTTTGCGAAGTTCTCACGCTGTTTCAAGCATTCGATTATTTTTAACAACTTTCATAGCTATCCTCACAAATCATACGTGAGCCCTCTCAGTCAGACCTTACGGCCTGCCAGCTCTCCCAA
>JBGVGP010000081.1:0-15484 GCA_045121735.1 Acutalibacteraceae bacterium | reverse complement strand
TTTTACTACCTCCTTTTTATAAGATTATATCACAGTGAATATGATGTTACAATAATAAAACACATACTTTACGGGTGAAAAAGTATGTGTTCTGATACTCTAATTAAAAAATAGTATGTGTATACATATTGTCCCTGTCATTTTTTTATGCTAAAATAAAATCACAAGACAAAAGGAGGAATTACCGTGCTTGATTTTTTGGATAACGTTAAGATAATTGATGAAGAAAATTATTCTCATATAATGAAAACCGAGGTTGAGCCCTACCTTGAAAAAAGAGGCAGAGAGGATTTTATTTTTACCCCTGACAACCGTAAGCTTCACTATGAGGCATATGAAAAAACACTTTCAAGAGGAAGCATTGTAATTCTTCACGGCTTTACCGAAAGTGCAGAAAAATTCCGTGAAATGGCATACTATTTCAGAAAGGCGGGCTACAGCGTATTCTCCCTTGATATGGAGGGTCACGGCAAATCTCACCGCAGCTCTGCTAAAAAAGAAAAAGTGGAAATTGACTCCTTTGATACCTATGCCGATGACCTTGATTTGTTTATTGAAGGGGTAGTTGCTCCTGCTACAAAAACGGGGGACATAAATATCTATTCCCATTCTCTTGGCAGTAATGTTGCCCTTTTATATACGATGAAGCATCCGTATACCGTTAAAAAGGCAGTGCTTTCCTCACCTATGGTGTGCGGCAATATGGGTATGCCCGTTGCCGTTGCAGGTACTGTTGCAAAGCTGCTTTGTGCCTTGGGCGGTAAGGGTATTCCTGCACCGGGCAGATGCGTCTTTGACGAAAATCAGACCGTAGAAGGCAGTGACGCCACAAGTAAGGCACGCTTTGAATATTACCACGAAAAAAGAAAGGCAGAGCCTCTTTATCAGACAAGCGGACCCTCCTTCGGTTGGGTAAAGGCTTCCCTTGAGGCAAGGGATAAAATACTCTCCTGCAAGGATATAGCCGCTGATGCACTTATATTCTTACCCGAAGAGGACAGACAGCTTCTTCACTCCTATACAAAGGACTTTGCCGATGAGGCAGATATAAAGATAAAAGAGGTTAAAAGCTCAAAGCACGAAATTTTTATGAGCAGCAACGGGGTGCTTTCATGGTACGTCGGTCAGGTGCTTGACTTTTTTGAGTGATAAGTTTTTTGATAGCTCTGCCTCCCTCCTTGAGGGAGGTGGCACGACGAAGTCGTGACGGAAGGAGTAAACACAAAACCCGCACCGAAAAAAATCGGTGCGGGTTTTCCTGACTACTGGCTACTTACTACTGCCTACTCCTATCTGCCAAGCATAATATACGCTGCTATGCTTGCTCTTGCAATATCGGCATTGTAAAGGGGCCATGCGTGCTTTTGCATAAGCTCACTGTAGTTTGTCATATATTCTGTTACGCTTTCCACGTCACCCATAATTGCGGCGGCCTGAACGTTGGCGCCCCAGTAGAAATCGTCGGGATAGTCAAAGCTCTGCCAGTTGTAGCTTTCACAGAAGCTGTTGTAAAGGCTTTCGGCTCGTTCTGTATTCGGGTCAATAACGCCGCATATAATCGGGAAAAGCTGTGACGTAGCCTGAGGATAGTACAAATCCCAGGAGAAGATTTTTGCAGGAATATCAACATAAGCTGTAATTCCGGGACTGTAATATCCACCTACGGGCTTCCAGAGTCTTGTGTTGATGTTTTCCTTTACTGTATCAACAAGCGCCTTGCACTCATCACGAAGGTCGGTGTATTCTGTTTTGCCGTCAAGGACCATCTGCTCAAAAATGCCCGCGGCAGCAATTGCGCCCTCATATACCTCACAGTTATCCATAAGGTACTTTATTCTGTGGTTGGGCTTTGCGTAGGTAAGACCGTTCTGCAGATTTGAGAAGATTACATCGGTAATTCTCTTAAGGTCCTCTGCATTGGCTGAAAGGTAATCACTGTCACCTGTTTTGCAGAAATATTTATACACAACTGTAAGGAAGGTTGCCGCATAGGAGTCTGTTGTGTCATAGGAGTCTGCGTCTGCAGGCTGTGAGATAACCTCACTTACAATTTCACCGTTTTTAACTGTGATTACATAGTCGTAGATAGTGCCGTCAAGACCGTTGAAGTCCTCCTTGGCTGTGTTGAGGTGGCCTATGTGCCAGTCCATATATTTTTTTACGTTGTCTGCATATTTTTCTGCATTGTCAAGCAGAGCAAGGGCGGCAATATCGGCAAAGTAGGGGTTTATACGAAGCTCACCGTTTGCGGCACTTGTCATAGGAAGTGCACCGTTTTCAAGCTGCATAGAAGCAAGGTAGGCTGTTTCTGTTTCGAAAACATATGTAAAAAGTGCGGTCTGCTCCTCACTTAAGCTCGGGGGAGTCTTTTCCTTTACCTCAAGGTCGGGTGCCGAATAGGGAATACCGAGAAGTCCCATTAGGGCAAAGACAACGGACATAAAAAATGATAGGATTTTATTCATAAAGTCATCTCCTGTAAATCATATATTTCTATTTTAGCACGGTGAAGGGTCAATGTCAATCAGGATATACTTGCAGTAAAAATTCCCCGTTCAGAAATTCTGAACGGGGAATAGGTTATTGCAGCTGCATCAGTTCATATCGTTAAGGTTAATTGTAAACTGGCTTCTTTCGGAGCCGAACTTATCCTCAATAACTGAATAATAACGTACTGTAAGGGTGTTGCCTTCGTTGGAGAAGTAGAACATTGCAACAAAGGCTGTAAGACCGAATTCGGAGTCAATGTGCTGCGGGTCAATAAGCATCTGGGTTACAACGTTGCCCTTTTCACCCTTATCCTTACGGTAAATAACATGCTGACAGGGGTCATGACCTGAAAGCACAAGCTGAATGTTCTCATACTTTGAAGCAAACTGCTCCCATATATCGTCACCGTCAAGGCTGGGGTTTGTTGCCTGCTGAGCTTTTTTGTCCTTAAGAGGATATTTTGAAGCACTGTAGGCATCGTCTGCATCAAGGGTAGTGCCGTCACGGTACAGATAGCCGTGGGTTGCAATAATAACCTTGTGTGTGGGATATTGCTCAACAATGTCTCCTGCCCATTCAAGCACATCCTTTTCGGGACCGAAGTCAAGGGTGATGAACAGGTAATCAACACCGCATACGTTGAGAACACGGTAGGCGTTTGAAAGGTCGCCCTCTCTCATTACGCCTGTAAGCTGCTTGTTGTAAACACCGTCATCAAAGGTCATATTGAAGCCGGCAGTCAGCTTTGTCGGGTCTTTTTCGTCATCATATCTGTTATAGTCGTGGTTGCCTCGTGTAAGAAGGTAGGGGATTTTATCGTTGAGCTTGTAAATCTGCTCTTTAGCGTGCTTCCATTCGTGGGCATAGCTCTTCTGTGTAATGTCACCAAGACCGATAACATACTCAATCTTTTGCTCGTCCTTGTTTTCTACAAGCCAATCATAAAGTCTTGTAAAGGTTGAAGAAGCCTGCTCCTCTGTGCTCTCCTCTGAAAGCTCCTGTGTGTCACCTATAACAGCAATGGCGTAATCGTAATCACCTACGGGCTCAACCTCGTCCTTTGTAAGCCAGAGCTTTTCGGTATTAAGGTTGTTACCGCTTGGTGAAAGGTCCTTTGTCATACATTCTGTACAGTTGGTAAGGTCATAGTATGCCAGCATTTTACTGTCAGCAGTATCAATGCCTGCAAGGTAGTCCCTTTCTATTTCAGCCTTGGTACGGATGTCGGACCACATGCCTACACTGTAAAGCTGACCGCGGAAGTGGTTGGGGTTACCGCTGTAAAGGTCGCCGCCGATAGCGTAGCTATAGGTGGGAACAAATGCGTGGCGCACCGAAGAGGGGATAGTCTTTGACTGCATAAGCTTACCGTTTACATAGCAGTGAGCCTTCTTTGCAGAATGGTCAATTGTTATTGTAAGCTGAACAGGCTTGTCAGAGAATACATTTACCTTATCAAAAAGAACAATACGGAATTTTATATACATATCCTTTTCTCTGAGGTTAAGTGCGGGGTTACCCTTATCTGTAACGGAAATGCAGATGCTTGAATCGTAGGTGTCATCGTTACTGATGATAGCAGATTCTGTATAAGCAGTTTCTTCCTTGTCGTTGTGGAATCTGTCAAGAGTATTGAGACGGTCATCACCTGTCATATCCTCCTTACTGATGGTGAAAACTGCCTGATACGTAAGGGGCATACAGTTGATTTTGTTCTCCTGTGTATAAACGTAATCGTAGTCAAAGTTTGTACCGCCGTTTTTAAGCTGACATGTTTCGCAGGTCTTTGCTGCTGTTGCCTTTTTTACATAAAGTGTAGCAACGCCTGACTGTACGGATGAGCCGTACTTGTCGGTAACAACACAGTAAACCTGTCTGCCGTCATTTTTGGAGCTCATTTCAATAGTATATGAGGTGCTTTTGAAGGTGTCGGTCTTTTTGAAGGAGCTTGCGCTCTTATCCTTGTAGTACCATGTATACTTGAGTCCGTCACCTGCTGCCTTGAGCTTAACACTTGCCTTTGCACCGCTGTAGGCTGCTGCTGATGAGGGCTGGGTTGTGATTTTAAGGGTTGTTCTTGTTGTAAGAGTAGCAACACTTGTTTTTACGCTTGAGCCGTACTTGTCGGTGATTTTGCAGTAGACCTGTCTGCCACTGTTTTTGGAGCTCATTTTGAGTGTATAGGTGTTGCTCTTGAAGGAGTCAGTCTTTTTAAAGGACTTTGAGCCCTTGTCCTTATAGTACCAGGTGTACTTGAGTCCGTCACCCTTTGCCTTAACGGTAAGCTTGATGTTTTCTCCGCTGTAGGCAGAGGCAGATTCAGACTGTGTTGAAATTTTAAGTGTTGTTCTTGTTGTAAGAGTAGCAACACTTGTTTTTACGCTTGAGCCGTATTTGTCGGTGATTTTGCAGTAGACCTGTCTGCCGTTATTTTTGGAGCTCATTTTGAGTGTATAGGTATTGCTCTTGAAGGAGTCAGTCTTTTTAAAGGACTTTGAGCCCTTATCCTTGTAGTACCAGGTATACTTGAGTCCGTCACCCTTTGCCTTAACGGTAAGCTTGATGCTTTTTCCGCTGTAGGCAGAGGCAGATTCAGGCTGAGCAGTAACCTTGAGAGCTGTTCTCATTGTAAGGGTTGCGGTCTTTGTTTTTGTGCTGTTACCGTATTTGTCAGTGATTTTACAGTAAACCTGTCTGCCGCTGTTTTTGGAGCTCATTTCGAGGGTGTATGTATTACCCTTGAAGCTGTCGGTCTTTTTAAAGGACTTTGCACCCTTGTCCTTAAAGTACCATGTGTACTTAAGTCCTTCACCCTTTGCCTTAACGGTAAGCTTGATTTTCTTACCCTTGTAAGCAGAGGCTGACTTGAGCTGCTTGGTGATTTTGAGCTGTGTCTGTGATGTGCCTGCAGTGGAGACTGATGCAACAGCAGTAGTACTGAAGCAAAGCACTGTGCAAAGCATTACAAGAGACATAAGCACATAAAGTAAATTCTTTTTCATGAAAGCACTCCTTTGCCATATTATTTCATTATATATTATAGCATATAAGATGCACAATAGCAAGGTGGCATTGACGGATAAAACAAAAAACCAGGCCCGAAAGCCTGATTTTTGACAATGACGGCAGAGCGTTTTACATAAGCGCTTCGTTGTAAATTGCTCTTTCTCCGCCGATAAATTTCGGTCTGCTTCGTGCGGCAATAACCGTAGCCTCACCTATACGGTTGTTTTCAAGTCTTACGGGCACGGCAACCCTTTTAAGGTTCATACCGATAAGGGTGAAGCCTATATCAATGCCTGCATCAGCCTGAATTTCCTCAAGGGCAACGGGATTTTTAAAGTGAGTATAGGCCTCTGTTGCCATAGAGCCGCCTGCCTTTGGCCGGGGGATAACGTTTACCTCCCGGGCAAAGGGGACGGTGTCCTTTTCTGTAATAATGGCACGGTTGAGATGCTCACAGCACTGAACTGCAAGGCGGATGCCCTTGCTTTCGGTATATTCGTAAATTGCCTCAAACACAGTCTTTGCCGCCTCGGGGCTTGAGTTTGTGCCTATTTTTGAGCCGACTATTTCACTCGTGGAGCAGCCGACAACGAGAATGCTTCCCTTTCCGAGTCTTGCTTTTTCGCCAAGCTCCTGCATAAGAGCCATTGTCTGAGAGTAAAGGGTGTTTATCATTTTATAAGCCTCCTGTAATTTAGTTGAGAGTATCCTGGCTGTATCGGCTTCTCGGGTAATAAACTGTCTTAAATATTAATTGTATTTCCCTTAAGAAGCTGTGAATAGTCCTGCTTGCAGGTCAGGAAAATAACCTGATGTCGCTTTGCACATTCACTTATAAGCTCGCAGGATTTTGCCGTACGGTCACTGTCCATATCGGTAAAGGGGTCGTCAAATATTATCACTCCGCTTCCCTCGGGGAACAGGTGGTCAAGCACGGCAAGGCGGAATGCAAGAGATACGGTTTCCTTTGTGCCCTCGGAAAGCTTGCCGTAATCAAGCAGTCTGTTATCACTGTATATGCTCATATTAAGCTTGTCGCCATCGGGGAATTCCGATTCGAGCTTGCCCTCGGAAATGATGCCGAGGTAACGGGTAAAGCTGGCTGCGAGGTCCTGCATAGGATTACTGTTGAGGCATTCCTTCTGCTTTTCAAAGGTGCTCTTAATGTTAAGCCAATGTCCGAGAAGCTCCTTTTGCTCGTTGAAAATACGCTCGGCTCTTTCTACGTCGTCAGCAATATCGCTGCCGATGCTGTCTTTGTAGCTTTCGTATCTGCTTGAGGCAGCAGTTTTTGCAGTAAGCGCTGCTTCGCGCAGGTCTTGTCTGAATTTAGCTTCTCTCATCAAAGCCTCAAGGTGAGCGTCGGGGTCTGTGATGCCAAGGTATTCGTCGGGAATATCCCTTGCGGCGTCAACGGACTGCTTTGCCCCTTTAAGCTCTGCCTCCAGGTCAAAGGCCCTTGCCTTAAGGTCGTTTATGCTGCCGTATTCTGATGTATAGCCCTGTGTAATTGTTGTGGCTTTAGTGATAAACACCGTAACATCCGTTGTACCGCAGGTAGCGTAAATGTCTTTGGCAATTTCATCCCTTGAACGGCTTACAGGTCCGATGTGAGCGTAAAGCTCCTCGAGCTGTTCTTGCGAAATGCCTGCAAGAATTACGGCTATGCGGTTGGTTACAGAGTCGATTTTTACTTTTGCTTTATCAATTTTCTGCGCATAGGCTTCAAGCTCTTCTGCGCTGTTGACCTTGTATTTCCCGAAAACAGCGGCAACGGTATCCTTAAGCTGAGAAATCTGTGCTTCGGTTGAAGCCGCATCCACATCTGCAGGAGAAAGCTGCATTTCCATTACACCGGGCACGGTGATTTTTACCGCTTCAGCAATATGTGCAGTGTCGTCATCAATGCTTATTTTTTCTCCCGTGCGCAGAGCTGTGATTTCTGCCTTGTTATTGCCGAGCATATTGATAACAGCAGTAAGATTCATACCGCAAAGTGAATTTTCGAGCCTTTCAATGTCCCTCTGGGATTTTCTGATTTGTGAAAAATCGGTGCTTTCGGGTCGGGGAAGCTGAGCCGCAGAAAAATCCTCCTGTGAAAGCTCGGACTGCAGCTGCTCGACGGAATTGTGCATATCAAACACAGCGCGGTCCTTCTTTTCGGCATCAAGAGCCTTTGCCTTATTAAGCCTTTCGTTGAGCGTGGGCCATTCGGAAAGCACGGAATTTATTTTGGTAAGCTCTCTTTCAATGCGGTCAATAGCCTTTTTGCGCTCGCTCTGTACGGCTATGCGGCTTGCAAAGGTGTTGAATCTGCTATAATTCTCCTCTGCGGTGCGGGCCGCGCTGTCCTTTAAGGCATAGTCGTTTGCGGTGCGGTCTGCTTCGGCTTCAAGGTCGGATATTTCCTTGAGTGTTGCTCTTGCGTCCTCAAGAGCGTAGTAGGCCTCAAGAATCTTGCCTACCTGCTTAAGATGTCTTCCTCCGCCTGCCTTCCTTACGGGAGCCTCACGCTCATAATCCCAGTGCTTGCCTGCAATTTCATCGATTTTTGCTGAAATTGCCCCCTCTATTGCGTCAAGGGAAATGCCGTCTCCCTCGGCAAAGGCACGGGAAACCGTGTCAACAATTTCCTGCTTGGCATCGGTTTTTCTTGAAGAGTCAAGAATGGTCTGCAGGGAAAGGTCAGTGTTTCGCTGAGACGAGAAGAGCATATCGGAATAGACGCCCTCACCGTAAACAAGAGCCTCACGCAGAATTTCGTCTATAGCCGCCTGGTCACGGATTATTCCCTCGGGTGCAGAAAGAGTGCAGCGGCAATCGGCTCCCCATTCCTTTGAAACGGTATAGGTGCCTTTTTCGGCTTCAAGGGTTATTTTGCCGTCGGCAAAGTCACCTGTAAGCCTGCTGCCTTTTCTTGCGCCGGGTAAGTATAATTCAAAAAAGTCCTTATCTTTTCTGCGGTCGAGCCTTGCATTCTGAAAAAGAGTGCGTGAAATAAGATTAACAAGAGTGCTTTTACCGCTTTCGTTTTTGCCGTAGATTATATTTATTCCGTCCTCAAGCGACACGTTGCGCTCACGGATTCCGGCAAACTGTGTACAGGAAATATTTTTAATCTTCATTTTATTTGCCCTCCTTGAGTGCTTTCAGAAGCTCATAGGTAAGCTGTGCTTCCTTCGGGTTGTCAAGAAGAGCATTAAGCAGGCCTGCCGAAAATGAGGTTTCGGAGAATTCCTTTTGAATAATCTCTTTTGATATGAGCTTGCTAAGGGCGTAATCGTTATAGCTGCCCTCTGTAAAGCGTGAAAGCAGAGCCTCGGTAATTTCGGCGCGCTGCTCATATTCGTCAGCCGTAACTGCGCCTGTAAGAATAAGCTCAACAACGCTGTTATCCGAAATATCCTCAAGCTCACGGCGAAGCACTTGCTCCATTTTACCTGCAGAAAGGTGAATGCTTTTTCTGTAAAATCTCAGACTGCCGGAAGCAACTCTTTTTGCACGGACGCTTTTATCCCTGTCTATTTCAACAATAAAGCAGAGACCCTGTGTGTTACAGCTGACATCAGTCTGCACATGAGTGCCGGCGTTGAAGATTTTTTCGCCTTCGGTATAATTTTCGGTAAGAGTGCGCGGAAAGGGAACGTGAGTATGGCCGATAAGCCATGCGTCAACGGGAATTTCTTCTAGCTCGGAGCGCTTCATAAGGAAATACTGACCCTCGTTATCTATGGTTTCACCCTCAACTGCGCCGTGGGCAACACCGATATGATAAGCCTCAATGTCAGAAAAATCCGCTGTTTTTATCCAGCCGAGGTTGTTTTCGCCCGGTGCCGAATGAAGACCGGTGCACAGAGCAGGGTAGAGAATAACGTCCCTGCCGTCGGCAGTAAGGCTGTAGGGTCGGTAGTCGGTCATAAGCATAATGTTGTCAAGGTCTGCCATGACATCCTTGAAGTACTGCCATACCTTTACATCCTTGTCATAGTAGTCGTGGTTGCCGGGGAGAACGGCTACTGTTCCCCTGAATCGGGAAAGCTTATCAAGAAGAGACCTTATCTCCTTTTTTGAAATGCCGTAGGTGTTTTCAAAAAGGTCACCTGTAATTACGAAAAGGTCACAGCTCTCTTCGTTCGCAATATCAACCATACCGTCAAAGGCGTTGATTCTGCTTGAGGCGAGAACGGCAGACTGCTCGTGACTTGCGTATTTAAGGCCGATGTGATTATCTCCGGTTACAAACATTCTTAACATAGAACATTTCTCCTTATAGCTACGGTGTCTGAACACCGATGTGTTATTTTTTATTATAGCACAAGGCTGCTTTTAAAACAACTTATTTGATGTAATATAAGTAAGACGTCCGAAGCGTAATATCACTGCGAAGCAATAAAACTCGCCGCAAGGCGAATAAAACTAAAAAGACGATTCCGAAGAATCGTCTTTTTCTGGTATGAATGATTATGACGGATTTAAAAATTCACTTCTTCACTATTACTTATTACTATTTACCTCCGGAAATCCGAGTCGGAGAGTTGAAAGTGAAGAGTGAAGAAGTAATAGGTAAAAAGTAAATCCCCGTACTTTCGTACGAGGATTTCCGGTACGAATGACTATAACGGATTACCGGAAAAAATAGTGTTATTCTGCCTGACGGCAGAGTGATATTTTCACTTTGTGAAAGTGATATTGAAACCTTTGGCTTCAGTTTTATTTTATTCGCTGTAAACTCGCGAAGCGAATAACACTGTGCGAAGCATAATATCACTGCGAAGCAATAAAACTCGCCGCAAGGCGAATAAAACTAAAAAGACGATTCCGAAGAATCGTCTTTTTCTGGTGGGCAGGGATGGATTCGAACCATCGAAGTCGTTGACGGCAGATTTACAGTCTGCTCCCTTTGGCCACTCGGGAACCTACCCATTTTATGGAGCTGGTGGACGGACTCGAACCCCCGACCTGCTGATTACAAATCAGCTGCTCTACCAACTGAGCTACACCAGCTTATTTGCTGTGTTCCGCAGAACGCTCGATTATAATATCACAACAAAAGAGGGTTGTCAAGAGTTTTTTTGTATTTTTTTGCAATTTTTTTATTTATTTTTTAAAGGTATGTCAGGCTGATTTTCAGTAAATAGTATACGTAAGTTTTCCGTTTGTTTATCTTGCTCGCTTTTTGTTAACAATGTGGGAAAGGGAGGCTATTTTGAACAAAAATATATATTCCCTATTGCATTTTTGCTTTTGTTTTTGATATTATTAAAATTGACATAAAATGTCAGATGAACAAATAAAAATAATGGGAGTTTTAATTATGGATTTATTTGACGTGCTTTCATTGATAGGCGGCCTTGCGCTTTTCCTGTTCGGTATGAATATAATGGGAGCCTCACTTGAAAAGAAGGCGGGCGGACAGCTTAAGAATGTGCTTGGTAAAATGACGGATAATCCCTTCAAGGGATTTCTTCTCGGACTTGCAGTAACAGCTGTAATTCAGTCATCATCGGCTACTACTGTTATGGTTGTGGGCTTTGTTAACTCCGGTATCATGACTCTTCATCAGGCAGTAGGTCCTATTATGGGCGCCAATGTGGGTACAACCGTTACGGGCTGGCTGCTTTCTCTTACTGCTATCAAGGGCGGCGGCTTTATGGATTTACTTAAGCCTGATGCCTTTGTTCCTGTTCTTGCTATGTTCGGTATTTATCTTCTTATGTTCAAAAAGAAGAGCAAGAGTAAGGATACTGCTATGATTCTTCTGGGCTTTGCAACGCTTATGACAGGTATGGATGTTATGTCAGGTGCCGTTGCAGGTCTTAAAGAGGTTCCTGAATTCACAAATATCCTCACACTCTTCTCAAACCCCGTTTTAGGCGTTCTTGCAGGTGCAGGTCTTACTGCTATTATTCAGTCCTCATCTGCTTCTGTAGGTATTCTTCAGGCTATTTCAACAACAGGCGCAGTTACATTCGGTACTGCAATTCCCGTTATTATGGGTATGGCTATAGGTACATGTATTACTGCTGTGCTTTCATCAATCGGCGCAAACAAAAACGCAAAGCGTGCTACTCTTGTTCATCTTTACTTTAATATATTCGGTACAATTGCTGCCCTTGCCCTTTTCTACGGTGCAAATGCAATTTTCAGATTCGGCTTCTTTGATGATACAGTAAACGAGGTTACCATTGCTATTATCAACACCGCCTATAAGGTATTCTGTGTGCTTATGTGGGCTCCCATGACAGGTGTGCTTGAAAAGCTTGCTACAGTCAGCATCAGGGATACCGACGAAAAGGAAAAATACGAAATGCTTGACGAGCGTCTTCTTGCAACGCCTGCTGTTGCAGTTGACAGATGCCGTTCAGTTACCCTTTCAATGGCTGAAATTGCAGTGCAGAGCGTAAGAGATTCAATTGCAATGCTTGAAAATTATGACGAAAAGCTTGGCGAAGAAATTGAAAAGGCAGAAAAGAAAACCGATAAATATGAGGATAAGCTTGGCACTTACCTTGTAAAGGTTTCTTCACTTGAGCTTACCGCTGAGGACAGCGCAGAGGCTGCTATGCTGCTTCATGTTATCGGTGATATTGAAAGACTTGCTGACCATGCTCTGAATGTGCTTGAATCTGCACAGGAAATTGACGAGAAAAAGCTGGAATTTTCTGATGAGTGTAAGCAGGAGCTTGGTAAGATGATAGGCGCTGTAAACGAAATTATAGACCATTCATATGCGGCATTTACAGAAAATAACCTTGCCGAGGCAAAGCTTGTTGAGCCCCTTGAGCAGGTTGTTGACGACCTTCAGGATGTGCTTAAGGCACGTCATGTCAAGCGTCTTCAGAAGGGTGAATGCACCGTTGAGCTTGGCTTTGTCCTCAGTGATATTTTAAGAAACTTTGAGCGTATTTCCGACCACTGCTCAAATATCGCAGGTCTTGTGCTTGAAATGGATAAGTCTCACGACCTTGCTATTCATAAGTACCTTAAGAAGGTGCGTAAGGGTGAAAACGACTACGAAAGCAAGTACGAGGAATTCTCACAGAAGTACAGAGTTTAAGCTTTTTACTGAAAATATTACGAAATATTACGGAATTAATTAGAATTTATTATAATTTTAATTTTTATTGACATTCCGTGAATAATTTGTTATCATATATATACGGAAAAAAACCGATTAATGTATTGACAGGAGGTACTATCATGGACGCATTACAGACCGTATTCGATACAATTATGAAAGTTATCGAAATGATTAAGGATTTCCTTAAGCAGCTCGGCATTATGAAGGACGAAGAAGTTACTGAATAATCAAAAAAGAGAGGAGACCTTAAGGTCTCCTCAATTTTTTTTATTTGTATGTCCGGCAAAAGCCTCAGCCTTGTCGCTGCAAGGCTTTATCAGGAATTTACCTTGCTCATTGCGGCGTCAATATTGCCCTCAACCATAAACTCAAGTGCCGTTGCAGCCTTTTCTGCGGCGGCCTTTATTTTTTCTGCCTCGTCCCTTGAAAAGCGTGAAAGCACCCAGTCTGCAAGGTCATATTCGGGGTTGGGCTTTGCGCCTATACCTACCTTTATGCGAGGGATAGCGTCGCTTTTCATATGGTAGATTATATTCTTCATGCCGTTCTGTCCGCCGTCAGAGCCCTTTCTGCGTATTCTCACCTTGCCGGGCTCAAGGCTTATGTCGTCATAGATAACGATTATGTTTTCGGGCTTGATTTTATAAAAATCCGCGGCATCTCTTACTGCCTCTCCGCTTAAATTCATAAAGGTCTGCGGCTTGAGAAAAAGGCAACGGTGACCCTTTATTCTGCCCTCACCCATAAGGGACTTGAACTTGAGCCGGTCGAGTTTTATTCCCTCTTTTTCTGCAAACAAAACAAGGCACATAAAGCCAGCGTTATTTCTGGTATTTTCGTATTGTCTGCCGGGATTTCCCAGACCGACGATAAGGTACTCATAGGTACCGCTGTTTTCAAATTTCTTTTTAAAAATCAAAGTAAAAACTCCTTACGTGTTTTTTCGGTTATTTATTATATACAAAACAAGCTGAAAGTGCAAGTGCAAAGGGCGAAATCTGTCCGACATTATATAGTATAGTAAAAAAATATATTTCTTTATGCCTTGGCAGGGGGTATATTTCTCGAACAGAAATAAAATCAATTTTCATTATGTTATAATACAAGTTAACTTAAATTGAGTTATTATGCTTATTTTTATATAAATACGGAGGAAGAAAAATGGAAAGACAAAAGGGCCGCAGAGACGGCTTTGAAAAAAATAAAAAGCGCGAGGATGCACCCCGTGAAAATGAGGAAAGAAGCAACGACCTCATCATCGGCAGAAACGCCGTAAGCGAAGCACTTAAAAGTGACAGAGCAATCGACACTCTGCTTGTTCTCAAGGGTGAAAGAAACGGCTCGGTAGGCAGAATCATTGCCGAGTGCCGTGAAAAGGAAATTGTAATCAAAGAGGTTGACAAGAAAAAGCTCGACTATCTTTGCGGTCAGGGCAACCATCAGGGCGTTGCCGCCTGGGCAGCCGTGCACGAATATTCCACCGTTGAGGATATGCTGGGCCTTGCAAAGGAAAGAGGAGAGGACCCCTTTATCATTCTTTGCGACGAGCTTGAGGACCCCCATAACCTGGGCGCAATTATCCGTACTGCAGAAACAACCGGTGCTCACGGCGTCATCATTCCTAAAAGAAGAAACGCTTCACTTACCTGGGCAGTAGGCAAGGCTTCTGCAGGTGCAGTTGAGTACGTGCCCGTGGCAAGGGTTGCAAACCTTGCCTCAACAATTGATGAGCTTAAAAAGCAGGGCTTCTGGGTATACACTGCAGATATGGACGGCAAAAACTGGTGCGAAACCGATTTCGGCGGTGCCGTGCTTCTTGTCGTAGGCTCAGAGGGTAAGGGCGTAAGCCGTCTTGTAAAGGAAAAGAGCGACTTTGTTGTTTCACTTCCCATGAGAGGAAAAATCACCTCACTTAACGCCTCTGTTGCAGCAAGCGTGCTTATGTACGAGGTGGCAAGACAAAGATTAGGTATCAAGGCAAAATAAAGAGCAATATCCCTATTACTACCTGAAAGGATCTGAAGCTCATGTCAGATAATATAAAAGAAAATATGCTTCCCGATGAGGAAAATGTCCTTATGGATGACGCTGACGTAAAGATAGCCGAAGCATCAAAGTCTGAGGAGAATAAAAAGGAGGAGCCCGTTGCTTTAAGCATGGAGGAAGAGGAGGTAAAAGCCTATTCCCCCGAAAAAAAAGCCGATGCTCCCTCGGATAATATAGCCGACACACAGATTGTTGCAACAGAAAAAACAATGCTCTTCGGCAAGCTTGACGAAGAAGCCGCGCAGGAGACTGACGCCTTTTCTTCAACAGAGAAAATCAGCCACACAAGGCATTTCAGTCTGCGCGGAAAGAGTAAAAGGGCAGGTGCCGAAAGACCGCGTAAAAACCTTATGCAGAATTTCCGTGTGCTTTCAAAGGAGAACGAGGACAGGGCAATTTTAGAGGCCGCTCACTCCGGTGACGGCTCGGTTGCCTTTGTTGATTCGGTAAAGGCAGGTAAGGGTGAAGACCTTTTTGAGGCTGTCGAAAGAGCTTACAACAGAAAGCAGGAAGAGGAAAGAAAGAGCCGCGAGGATAAAAAATCCGAAAGGGTCCGCCGCAACGAAAGGGCAGCAGCCGAGGGCGCAGAGCTTCTTAAGGAGATAGCAGCGGAGCTTGAAGAAAAGAAAAAGGCTATGATAGCCTACGGTGTGCTTTTTGCCTTAAGTCTTGTTCTTACGCTTGTTTTTTCTGCAAAGGGCTTTTATGCTGTTATCAGCCTTTTACTTTCAGCTGCAGCCTGCGGGCTCAGCATCCCCGTTTTTGAAAAAAGCTTACGAGCGCTTAAAAGCTTCAATGCCGTTGCTGATACGGCCGTGGGAGTAATGAGCTTTTTTGTGCTTATACATAACATCAGCCTTA
>JBGVGP010000080.1:0-7927 GCA_045121735.1 Acutalibacteraceae bacterium | reverse complement strand
GGTAGATTCTTACTGTATCAGGTGAAAGAGCAATAAGCTTTTCAGCCGTTTTAATTGCACCCTCATCACTGTCACCGTAAAGACCTGTCATCATCTGAACACCGAGCTCAAAGCCGTATTCTTTTATAAGGCTTGCCGCTTCGGTTACATCGCTCTGACTGTGTCCTCTGGTGTTAAGCGTAAGCACTCGGTCATCCATACTCTGACAACCGAGCTCTATGGCAGTTACACCGTAGCTTTTAAGCGTATCAAGTATCTCTTTCGTTATGCAATCAGGTCTTGTTGAAATACGTATTCCCTTAAAAAGGCCCTTTTTTATATATGCATACGCTCTTTCAAGAAGCTCTGTCATATAGCTTTTATCGATTGCAGTGAAGCTACCACCGAAGAATGCGATTTCACCTTCATTACAACCAATATTTTTTAATGCTATCTCTACAGCTTTATCAATTTCCTCTGCTTTAAGGGCAGTTACCTTGCCGGATATAGTTTTCTGATTACAGAAGCTGCATCGGTGCGGACAACCCTCATCAGGCACAAAAAGTGCTACATTTATGTGCTTCAATTTTTTATACCCATAAGCTCAAGAGCCTGCTTTGCAGCCTGCTGTTCAGCAAGCTTTTTACTTCTGCCTACACCGTATCCGACAACATTGCTGTTAAGGTTTACCTCAACCTCAAAGCGCTTATCGTGGTCGGGGCCGCTTTCACCTACAAGCACATAAGAAAGATGCTCAAGAGGATTCTTCTGAATAATTTCCTGCAGCTCTGTTTTATAGTCTCTGAATTTCATCTGCTGATCTGCAGCCTTTTTTACAAAATCAAGAACAAACCTTCTCGCTTCGTCAAGACCGCCGTCAAGATAAATCGCTGCAATAAGAGCCTCAAAGGCATCAGCAAGCACGGATGCTCTTTTTCTGCCGCCTGTTCTTTCCTCGCCTTTACCCAGAAGAAGATATGCACCAAGGTCAATCTCCTTAGCAAAGCTGAAAAGTGACTTTTCGCAGGCACAGGCTGCTCTTTTCTTTGTCATTTCACCTTCGGGAAGATGGTTAAGGTTATGGTAAAAATATTCAGCTGTAATTACACCGAGAACGGAGTCACCGAGAAATTCAAGGCGCTCGTTGCATTCTCTTGAATTATGCTTTTCGTTAGCATAAGAAGAATGTGTCATTGCGTTTTCAAGAAGGGAAATATCTTTGAATTTATATCCTATTCTTTCTTCAAGAAGTGAAAAATCCATTATGCACCCATCCTTTCCGTATATTTTTTTAAATCGTCAAAAGCACGCTGACTCAAAGCCATATAGCGCTCTGATTTATCTCTTATTTTCGGCTCAATGGGAGGCAGAACACCAAAGTTTGCACCCATAGGCTGAAAATTCTTAACTGTTTCATCACTGATATATCTGCTTAATGCACCAATCATTGAGCTTTCGGGTAACACAAGCTGCTGCTTACCTGAAAGCAAACGAGCCATATTAAGTCCTGCCATAATACCCGATGCCGCTGATTCCATATAACCCTCAACACCTGTAATCTGTCCTGCAAAGAAAAGATTTTCTCTTTTGCGGAATGAAAAGGTCGCATTGAGAAGTCTCGGAGAATCAATAAAAGTGTTTCTGTGCATTACACCGTAACGGTAAAACTCTGCATTTTTAAGTGCAGGTATCATTGAAAAAACTCGCTTTTGTTCACCGAATTTCAGATTAGTCTGAAAGCCGACAAGGTTAAGCATTGTACCCATGCTGTTTTCCTTACGAAGCTGAAGCACAGCCCATGGTCTGTGTCCTGTTTTCGGATCTACAAGACCTACAGGCTTCATAGGACCGAAACGCATCGTATCCTTTCCTCTTGAGGCCATAACCTCAATAGGCATACAGCCCTCATAAACATCCTTACGCTTATCAAAGGAATGCACCTGTGCACTTTCAGCAGTAACAAGAGCCTCGTAAAAGTCCTCATATTCAGCCTTATTCATAGGACAGTTAATATAATCATCCTCACCGCCACGCTCATATCGTGAAGCAGTAAAAGCAGATTCCATATCAATGCTTTCTCTTGAAACTATCGGTGCTGCAGCGTCGAAAAAGTGAAGTCCGTCACCGCAAAGCTCACTGATTTTTTCACTAAGTGCATCAGAAGCAAGAGGTCCTGCGGCAATAATTACGTTACCGTCAGGAATTTCCGTAACCTCCTGATGGATTAGAGTTATATTTTTGTGATTTTCAATTTTTTCTGTGATAAGCTGTGAAAACTTATCTCTGTCAACAGCAAGAGCACCGCCTGCAGGAACCTCACTCAAATCTGCGCACTCCATACATAGTGAACCGAAAAAGCGCATTTCTGTTTTGAGAAGACCCGCGGCTGACTCAAAGCGTTTTGCTTTAAGTGAGTTTGAGCAAACAAGCTCACCTAAAAGCTCTGACTTATGTGCAGGTGAAAACTTAACCGGCTTCATTTCATAAAGCTCAACGTCAAAGCCGTTGTTTGCTAACTGCCAGGCTGCCTCAACACCTGCAAGACCGCCACCTATAATTTTAACCTTTTCAGCCAAGTTCTCACCACCTTTTATTATTCATCGGCTTTAGCTTTCTTTTTTCTTGTTTCCTTTGCCTTGTAACCGCATTTTTCGTCAAGACAGGAAAGCATACCGCCCTTACCCTTGAAAAGTGATTTGCCGCAATTGGGGCATTTTTCATTGGTGGGCTTATCCCAGGTCATAAAGTTACATTCGGGCCAGTTGTCACAGCCGAAGAAGGTGTAACCTCTCTTGGATTTTTTTGAAATAACCTTACCGCCGCATTCGGGACATGTTGCCTCGGTTTCAACGACATAAGGCTTTGTTGTTTTACAGTCGGGATAACCGGGACATGCAAGGAATTTTCCGAAGCGTCCGGTTTTAATAACCATCATTCTGCCGCACTTTTCGCAGGGAATATCGGTTTCATCCTCTTTAAGCTGAATTTTCACACCGTCCATCTCTGCCTTTACCTTCTGAAGATTCTTATCGAAATCATCATAGAAGGCATGAAGCATTCTGATATAGTCCTCTTCACCTTCGCCTACCTTATCGAGATTAAGCTCCATCTGTGCAGTGAACTTTACGTTAACAATGTTCTTGAACTTATCCTTGAGAAGACCGACTATAGCCTCACCGAGCTCGGTAGGAATAAGCTGCTTTGACTTTCTTGAAACGTACTCTCTTTTTACAATAGTTGAAATGATTGTTGCATAAGTACTGGGTCTGCCTACGCCGTTTTCTTCAAGAGTTTTAATAAGTGACTCTTCAGTAAAGCGTGCGGGAGGCTGTGTGAAATGCTGATGCTTTGAAAGCTCCTTAAGCTTAACTGAATCGTTAGCCTTAAGGCCCTCGGGAAGCTTTGACTTTTCCTCATCATCGTTAGCGTTATAAAGCACTGTGTAGCCGTCAAACTTCACACTGTAGCCGCTTGCTGTGAATACACAGTATTCTGCCTCGGGCTCACCGCTTTTTGTGCTTCTGATTTCAAGCTTTGATGTATTCTGAATGCACTGTGACATCATACTTGCAAGGAAGCGCTTCCATATAAGAGAATAAAGCTTATACTGCTCTGCTGTAAGGCTGTCCTTGATGCTGTCAGGAGTAATTGCAACGGTTGAAGGTCTTATAGCCTCATGGCCGTCTTGTGCATTGCTTCTTGATTTATAATAATTAGGCTTGTCGGGATTGTACTTTTCACCGTAGTTCTTTGAAATAAAGTCACGTGCCGCGGCTCTAGCCTCTTCAGAAACTCTGAGAGAGTCAGTTCTCATGTAAGTTATAAGACCGATTGAGCCGTATCCGGGAATATTGAGACCTTCGTAAAGCTCCTGTGCAATTTTCATTGTACGCTCTGCTCTGAAGCCGAGTCTCTTTGAAGCCTCCTGCTGCAAGGTTGAGGTAATAAACGGAGGAGCAGGACTCTTTTTTCTTGTACCGTTTTTAAGTGAGCTGATGTAATAAGAAGCTCCGTCAAGACGGGAAATGTATTTTTCAACATCAGCCTCTGTTTTAAGCTCTGCCTTACCGTTTTCGTCGCCGTAAAAATCGGCAACAAAGGTCTTCTTTGAGCAGTTGAACTTACCCTCAATTGACCAGTATTCTTCAGGTACAAAGGCTCTGATTTCGTTTTCTCTGTCAGTAATGATTCTCAGTGCAACACTCTGCACTCTGCCTGCTGAAAGGCCTCTTCTTATCTTCTGTGACACGAAGGGGCTGAGCTTGTAGCCTACAAGTCTGTCAAGAATTCTTCTTGCCTGCTGTGCATTTACAAGGTCAAGGTCAACCTTACGGGGATTTGCCATACCGTTTTTTACACCGGTTTTGGTAATTTCGTTAAAAGTAACTCTGTTTGCACTTTCAAGGTCAAGACCAAGAATTTCAGCAAGATGCCATGAAATTGCTTCTCCCTCACGGTCCGGGTCAGTTGCAAGAAACACCTTGTCACTTTCGCTTACTGCTGATTTCAACTCCTTGACAAGCTTTTCCTTTCCCTTTACTATGCTGTATTTAGGTGCAAAGTCATTCTTCACATCAACGCTGAGTCTTGCAGCAGGAAGGTCTCTGATATGACCCTTTGATGCTACAATATTGTAGCCACTACCAAGATAATTCTTAAGCGTTTTAGCCTTTGAAGGAGACTCTACAATAATTAAATCTGCCATATATGTTCACCTTTTCAAATTTATTTAAATCTATACTTGCCGGGACCGTTATTTTCAATAGTGCCCGTCATTTCAAGCTCTGTAAGAGATACAAGAACTTTTCTGATGTCAAGACCGCTTTTTCTTGCTATTTCATCGACAGTATCAACATCCGCTGACATTATATTATACACTATTGCCGCGTTTTTAGAAATACCTTCCGGACATTTTTTTCCTGTTTTTTCAGTTTTTTCCGCCGTCTTCTTTTCAGTTTCAGGTTTTTCAGGATTTTCTTTTATCTTTTTAGGCCTGCCCTTATAAAACATGCTGTTCTTTTTCGAAAACTCTGAATCAACATCAAGCTTCGGAAAAACCTCACCTGTTTTGGTGTGAGAACGTTTCTTATAAACATCCTCGCCATAATAAAGCAGAATGTCTTCACCTGAAAATACAGGAAATGCACCTTCGGTAATAAGCTTATTTGAGCCTGCGAAGTTACCGCTTTCAATGTCACCGGGCAAAACAAAAATATCTTTGTTCTGGTCAAGTGCATGGTTCGCAGTATTGAAGGTTCCGCTCGGGTCTGCTGCTTCAACAATAACCACACCCTTACTCAAGCCTGATATTATTCTGTTCCTCAACGGAAACGAAGAATGTGTAGGCGGATGAAGAGGCGGATATTCTGTAACAAGCGCACCGTTACGGTAAACCCGCTTTCTCAAGGCTGAATTTTCGGGAAGGTAATTGTAGCCGTGACCGCAGCCCATTATCAGAACGGTTTTTCCGCCCGCCATAATAGCAGAGCTGTGTGCAACACTATCGATACCGAGTGCACCGCCGCTGACAATAAGATAATCACTACCTACAAGGCGTGATACAATTTTTTCTGCTGCCTTCTGTCCGTAAACGCAAGGCGTTCTGCTACCTATAACGGCAACAGTTTTTTCATTTTTCAAAAGTTTATAATCACCTCTTACGTATAATGCAAGAGGATAATTTTCTGTTTCAAGTAATCTTTCCGGATAATTTTCATCATCGGGACAAAGTATGTAAATGTTATGCTCCTTGCAAAAATCAACTGTTTTTTGATACTGTTCAGCATTATTCCTTTGCATTTTTTCAAAGGAAGATTTTCTTACCTTTTTCTCTTTCCATGCGCTTTCACCTGCACGGTAAAACTCTTCAGCATCCTTATAGGTATCAAAAATTCTTTTTACCTTTGCTCCTGCACCGATACAATCCTGCAGCCAGAGCCAATATATGAGATTATCAGCCATTGCGCATCATCTCCCACATTGTTATCGCTGCAGCCATAGAGGCGTTAAGCGATTCAGCCCTACCTCCCATAGGAATTGTTATCTTTCGGCAAACAGCAAAAATCCTGTCACTTACACCGTTGCCCTCGTTGCCTATTACAGCAACGGCTCCGCCGTCAAATGAAATTTCGGTAACCTTATCGACATCACTACGGGGAGTTGTTGCATAAAGCTTCATACCCTTACTTTCAAGCTCCGTAAGAGTAGCTTCAAGGTCGTCTGTTTCAATAACAGGCAGACGCAAAGCCGAGCCCATTGCTGCACGCTGTGTTTTGGGATTATAAATATCACAGCAGCCACTGATGATTGCACCTTTAATTCCGAGAGCCTCTGCTGTACGGCAGATTGCACCGAAATTTGAGGGGTCCTGTATATTTTCAAGGGCAATATATTTACCTGAATAATCAAATTCGTGCTCAATTTCACGTTTTTTACAAAGGCAGAAAATCCCCTGTGGTGTTTGTGCCTGGGTTATTTTCTGCTCAACCGAGGAACTGATAATGTAGCTTCGAGCGCTGACAGATGTAATTTTTTCAACATCCTGCGATGACTTCTCAATTGCATTTTCAGTAACAAAGGTGCACTCTATTTCATAACCCGTAAGGGCGGCATCACGGCAAAGACGCAGTCCTTCAAGAAAGAAAAGTCCTGTCTGTCTGCGATGCTTTGATGAGGTTGCAACCTTGACTGCAAGCTTGATTTTATCATTGGATACGCTGTCTATTCTGTCCATTACGCTCTTCCTTTGTTATAAAAAATAAATCATAAAAAACACAAATACGCCCGAGAGAAAATCTCGGACGCAATTTATTGTGATTAAAGAGCAGCCTTTGCCTTTTCAACAAGAGCTGTGAAAGCTGCGGGATCTGCGATAGCAATTTCTGAAAGCATCTTTCTGTTAAGAGTGATGTCTGCCTTCTTGAGGCCGTTCATGAATGTTGAGTAGTTCATGCCGTTTGCCTTGCAAGCTGCTGAAATTCTTGTGATCCAGAGACGACGGAAGTCTCTCTTCTTCTGCTTTCTGCCGATGTATGCATAGTTGCCTGACTTCATAACAGCCTGCTTAGCTGTCTTGAAGAGGCTGTGCTTTGAGCCGTAGTAGCCCTTTGCAAGCTTTAATACTTTATTTCTTCTCTTACGAGTCATCATTGCGCCTTTAATACGAGCCATGATTAAGTACCTCCGTTAGTTATTATACTGTTTTAGTTGATGTTGATGGATTATTTGTAAGGAATAAGACGCTTAATCTGCTTCTCGTTTGTCTTATCAGCAACAACTGTTGTGCGAAGACCTCTCTTACGCTTTGTGTTCTTCTTTGTAAGGATGTGTGATTTGTTTGCATGGTAGCGGATGGGCTTACCGTTCTTTGAAAGCTTAAAACGCTTCTTTGCACCGCTGTGAGTTTTAATTTTAGGCATTGTTAATTCCTCCTGTTATTACTTTTTTGGCTTAGGTGCCAGGAACATCATCATTGACTTACCTTCAAGCTTTGCAGCTTTTTCAACGTTACTGAATTCCGCACAAGACTCAGCAAACTGCTTCATTATCACAAGACCGTTTTCGGTATGTGCCATTTCACGTCCTCTGAAACGGATTGAAACCTTTACCTTGTTACCTGAAGTAAGGAAACGTCTTGCATGGTTAACCTTTGTTTCAAAATCGTGAGTGTCAATGTTAAGAGAAAGTCTGATTTCCTTTACTTCAACAACATGCTGATTTTTCTTTGCTTCCTTTTCTTTCTTTGCCTGTTCAAAACGGTACTTACCGTAGTCCATGATTTTGCACACGGGAGGAACAGCCTGAGGAGCAATTTTAACTAAATCAAGATTTTTCTCTTCAGCAATTCTGAGTGCATCCTGTGATGACATGATTCCGAGTGCCTCACCGTCACCGGTGATTACTCTTACTTCCTTATCACGGATTTCTTCGTTGATCTGTAATTCTTTGA
>JBGVGP010000079.1:0-1683 GCA_045121735.1 Acutalibacteraceae bacterium | reverse complement strand
TTCGTCAAGGCTCGCAGGAAAGCTTGAAGCAGGACACCACTCCTTCCAGATTCGTCTTCCGTATATAAAAGGTGTAGTTCACGAGGTGGATTTTGCTTCACTTTTCAGTGAGCTCGGTGTACCGTTTATCACGGATATTTTCGGCGTTAAGCATAATCCTGCCGATGTTGATATTATCCTTACCAAAAGTATGTTCAAGGGCTTTGGGTGGATGACAGAAAACGGTCTTTCTTGGAAAGAGTATATGTACCGTTGCAGAAAGTACAAGCACGCCCTTTATGTTTCAGGTAAGGACAGAGAATATACTCCCGACACTATAGAGCTTAATTATCAGTTCCTCAATACTCTTGCAATAATGAATGATGAATTCCGTCCTGCCGAGTTGCCTTTGGGATGGAAAGAAGCTCCGGAAGCAGAAACTCAAAATTGGATTACCAAAACAACAGAAAATGCATATTTCAGCTTCATTGGTAATAGGGAAACACGGAAAAGCTATCTTCTCGGAAAAGGTGATATTTATTCGGACATCATCCGAAAAAATCCTCTTTTTATGGGTGAGCCTATGTTTCAGTCAGAGCTTTCGGATAAGGCTGAAAGCATAGCAGATAAATACTCTATGGGTAAGCTTTTAGTGTCCGGTGATAACCGTTATCTTTCCGATGACCTTATAAAGCTTCTTGCATATATAGTTTATACCTCTGAGGGTAAAACAGCCGCATATTGCAGACTCGAAAAAGAACAGCTTCACGATAATCAGATGTATGCTCCTATGCCTACATACAAAGAAAACGATAGCTACACTCTTCTTCGCAGTCCCCATATAGCAAGAAATGAAGAGGTTGTTGCGGTACCTTTAAAGGATGTCGGGGAGCTTCGCAAAAAGTACCTTTCACATCTTCACTATGTAATTATGGTTGACTCCCGTTCCCTCATCCCTGAACGCCTTGGCGGTGCCGACTATGACGGTGATATGATTAAAACCGTTGCAGACCCGCTTGTAAACGCTTGTGTAAAAAGGAGCAGTACAATTCTTCCCGTACTTAAAATACCAACTGCCGAGCCTTTGATATCCGATGCAAATGATTGGGAGGCAAGATTTGCTACAGTTAAAGATACATTCTCTTCCCGTGTGGGACAGATAAGTAATGCGGCTCTCAGCAGAGGTGTAATAGCTTACGACGAAAGCATTACCGACGAAGAAAGAAAAGCCTTTCTTGAAGAGGTTGAAACCCTCGCAATTCTTACAGGTCTTGAGATAGACTCAGCCAAAAGCGGTATCAAGCCTGATTTATCAACATACCTTGAAGCACGGAATATAAAAAGAAGCCGCTTCCTTAAATACAAGGATATTTTTGACCAAGGTGATACTGCAGAATGGTATGAGCCTACAAAAGCACAAAAGCTGGCAAAATACTTTGGTTGCATTAATTGGGACAGTATTACATCAAACCTTGAAAAGCTGCCCTATTATGCTTACAGTATGGCTATGCAAACAGAAAAGGCAACCGACAAGCCTGCAAAAGACAGCGAGCTTTTTGCCTTTGCCGCAGATTCTGAGTGGAAAGAAAAGCTTGATGGTACCACTCTTGAAAGAGTTAAGACTCTGATATCCGATTATGAAACTGCTCTTAAAAGAATACGCTTTTTAACTCATACCGAAAAGGATATGAAGCGGCAAAATGA
>JBGVGP010000078.1:0-1851 GCA_045121735.1 Acutalibacteraceae bacterium | reverse complement strand
TGCAAAATTTGCACTTTTATAAAAATAAAAAGGTGCAAATTTTGCACCTTTTTACTTTTGAAAGCCTTCACCTTGAGGGGAAGGTGGATGCGTAGCAGACGGATGAGGTGTTACAAAAGGAAAGATTCTTTAAAATAGATTTGTTTACACAAGAACGGATGCTTTGCATCCTACACCTCATCCGTCACCAAAGGTGACACCTTCCCCTCAAGGTGAAGGCTTTTTACAGCAAAAAACAGCCACAAACGTGGCTGTTTTTCTTATGTATAGATTGAATTAGTCAGCAAGCCAAGCTTCTGCAGCAGCCTTGGACATTCTCTTGATGTTCTCAGCGGAGTATGCAGAATCAGCGCCGCCGTTTGTGTAAAGGAAGTAGTAGCCGTCATCTGTTACGTAAAGTGTTTCCTCGTAGCCTGTGGGATCGCCAAACTCACCGGAAGTAACCTTCTTAACAACAGTAGCCTTCTCTGTATCGTATTCCTTCTTGCAGATAACCTTCTTCATTATAGTGCGCCTCCTTCTTGTTTATAATTTATAATGTATAATATTAGCACAAAGATTTTTATTTGTCAACAATTATTTTTTGGAAATAATAAATTGACATGCAACATATTTTTATGCTAAACTTATTATATAATGAAGCTTTTAAGGAGAATGATATGCCTTTTATTGAAACTAAAACATCGGTAAAGCTTGACGAAAGCAAGATAAACGCTCTTAAGGAAGCCTACGGTAAGGATATTGAAATAATTCCCGGTAAGACTGAAAACTGGCTTATGCTCAATTTTGTTAGCGATTGCAAAATGGCTTTCCGTGGAGAGACCGAGCCCGACACCGCTATACTTGAGGTTTCTATTCTCGGTACAGCCACAAAGGATGCCTACGATAAGCTTACCTACAAGCTTTGTGAGGATGTATCCGCAATTCTCGGTGTTCCCTCGGACAGAATTTACATTAAATACTCCGAGCACACAGTTTGGGGATATGACAAAGAGAATTTTTAATAAATTCCACACCTCATCCGTCACCAGAGGTGACACCTTCCCCTCAAGGTGAAGGCTAATTAACAAAAAAACAGCGACACGTGTCGCTGTTTTTTTACTTTTTAAGACTGTCTCTGATTTCTGTAAGGAGAAGCTGCTGCTGCTTGAAGTACTCAATCTTTGCTTCCTCGCGAGCCTTTTGCTCTGATGCTTCCTTCTCTGCAAGGGCCTTAGCCTCTGCCTCGGCAGCCTCAGCCGCCGCCTTTGCTTCAGCCTCTGCCTTTTCTCTTGCCGCTACCTCCTCGGGATTAAGCTCATCGTAAATACGCTTGCTCTCCTCCTCAATTCTCTTACGGAGATGGGTATATACCTTAACGATGAAGAACACCACAAGGGCGGTTACAAGGAAATCTATTATTGCCTGTAAAATAAGACCGTAGGTAATGGCGATCTCGCTTTCAAGCACCTCGCCTGCCTCATCAAGCACAGCCTCCTTAACCACCCATTTCCATTCCGCAAGGGAAAGTCCGCGAAGGACAAGGCCGAGAAGGGGTGTAATAAAGCTATCTACAATCTGACTTACAATTCTGTTAAATGCCGCACCGATAACCACCGCTACCGCAAGGTCAACTACATTGCCCTTGGCGATAAACTGTTTAAATTCGCCTGCAAGCTTTTTATTCTTACTCATATTTTCTCCTTATAAAAGCGAAGCGCGAAGCTCCTCGTTTGATTTCTCTGTCAAGTAGCTGGGGGCGATGTCAAGAACTGTTTTACAGCCACGTGCTCCCTCATTATTAAGTCTGTACGCTGCTCTTGCATATGCAACAAGCACCGAGGATGTAAACTCGGGATTGGAATCAAGCTT
>JBGVGP010000077.1:0-2166 GCA_045121735.1 Acutalibacteraceae bacterium | reverse complement strand
CTCCCTAACTGTATCTGCTCCTCTGTAAGTTCCATTTACAAATGCCTCCCTTACTATACCTATAATATCTCTTCATTGCTGCAATTGCAACAAAATCACCATAAAGGAAGAGGTTTCCCCCCTTCCTTTACTGCGCAGCATGCTGCTTCACCTTGTCAAACATCTGCTTTTTCGCATATGCACCGGCTCTTTCATAACGTTTCTTAATCGCACTAACCTTTTTTTCATCCGACATATGCTTGTAAACAGGACCGTTAATCAGTTCTTCTATAAGTTCAAAACTCTTCTGTCCTCGTATTTTCTTCACTTCTGCATAATCCCTGGGACTCATGTAATAATAAATCTTGTCCTTAGAATAATACTTCTGCTGAATTACAGGAAGCACCGAGCTTTCTCCCGTGCGTTCGTAAAGCGCTTTTAACTCCTTATCAACCTTCGTGTAATTATTCTTGGAATAATATCCGGGGGAAACAGTGTTTTCCAATACCCTTTCAAAAGCATTCCCGTATTTTTCCTCACGTCCCCACTCATCAACGGAAGGTGTAAACAACATTCCTGCAAAAGGTACTTTACTTGCAAGCTGCCCCCAAAAACGCTGTACTATTTCGGGAATATTTTTATTCTTGTCAACGTAATAATATTCCCTCTTCTGATTGTCTATTATTCTGCCGACCTGTCCTCCGATTGTCGGCATAGCCTGCAATACGTAGCTTGTAGCCATATCAGAAACCACGGCTGATACTTTATTGGTATTACTGTACTCTGCCGCCTCTATCACGTCACTTATTCCTGAAAATACCGACAGTTTCAGAAGTGGTTCCGCAATTTTGGAAACAGCGTCAACAACGTCCGAAAAAGCGAACTCGTCCTTTGTAAGCTCATAAAGCTCAACACCAACAAACAAGGCAAGGTTTGATGGTGCCATCCAGTCAATTGTATAACTGAACATATCTCCTATTTTAAGTGCATATGACTGCTCGCCTACCATTTTATCAAATTCTTTTTCTTTTCGTGACTTATCCTTTGCACCAACAATCCAACCCATTCTTGCCAAGAAAAATCCTATAACTAAAGCAAGTGTACCTGTTATTCCCTTTGCAAAATCGTCAATCACCTCATGAATTGCGATGTCACTGTCATTTTTCATTTTTACCACCTTATATATCCCTTTAAGTAAGCTGACAGGTGAATAATTTATACCCTGCTTTGCAATATTTAACGGTGTCTTTGTAAACGGCATAACGCCCTCAGTCAAAGCGCCCAAAGCCCTTAATGTCTTTTTGTCACTGCGGTTAAGGTATTTTTGCATCTTATTCAAGGCTTCTGCAACAGAATTAGCGTCACGGAAGGTTGCCGCCTGCGCTTCTTTAACAGCTATTTCCCTTATCCGTTCAAGCTGTTCGGCGGTAATTGAATTAACATCAATTTTTCTTACGGTAATAAGCCTTGCAAGAGCGTCTTCATAATGTGCCTTTAAGAACCACCAGTCCTCCGCTTCAAGAAAATCAAAGTTTTTAGTCCTTAAAGTCTCTGCCCACTTATGCTTAAATATAGTTCTTTTCCCCTCAATTTCGTCTGTAATTGCATATTTAGCATTTACACCCTGTAGGGTTTTCTTCATTTCCTCAGCATCTTTTTTTGCAAATTTCTTAGCTTCCTCACTTTTGTGCAGCGAACGTGCACGCTGATCTGCTTCTATTCCCAGACTTGCCTCTATAGTAGCACCCACAAAATTTTTCAAACCGACTTCAAGACCAAAAATACCGTTACCGACAATATTACGCATATGCGTTCTCGGATTGCCAAGCATGGCAAGATACCGCCATGAATCCCATTTATCCTTTGCCGTTGCAGGTATCTGGTCTGCAATGTCCTGACAAACCCTATCATAAGCAGCATTCCTCACTTCTTCATCCTTTGCGGTAAGAAATTCCTCTAAAAGCTTTTTGTCAGGTTCAATGTCCTTGTACCTGTCACCCAGCTTTTCCCGAAACTCTTCATTCATCTTTCGGATTGATTTCTCAAGATAATACAACTGTCCGTCAGGCGACATTAATTTAAGCATACGGCACGCCTGCAATGTCTGCCCTGCCCGTGTTGCTTCTGCCGCAAGCTCTGCTGCAATTTTCATTGCGTTTTGAACATCACCGTTTGTCACGCACTGAT